>JAZQSN010000078.1:0-9683 GCA_045630065.1 Alistipes sp. | reverse complement strand
TTAAACGCCTTATCGCCAATGTCGGTGCGGTGGAACAGGTTTTCGCACTTGATCTTTGCAACCTCTGCGGCAGCCTTCTGCTGCGCCTCGCGGAGCGTAGGAGCCTGACATACCACGATCATCACACGACCACCTGAAGTTACATACTTGCCATCCTTGAGTGCGGTACCCATATGATAGATTGAGCCATCTACCTCCTCGGTGCCCTCGATTGCATAACCCTTCTCGTATGATCCGGGATAACCCTTCGATGCGAGTACAATGCCGAGTGTGGCCATATTGTTCCAAGTGATGGTTGGCTGTTTGCCGTCAACGATGTCGCAGAATACCTGACAGATGTCGCTTGTCATACGGGGCAGGATAACCTCAGTCTCGGGGTCACCAAAGCGCGCGTTGAACTCGATAACCTTGATGCCCGACTTGGTCTTCATCAAGCCACCATACAACACGCCGCAGAACGGACAACCCTCCTCGACCATAGCTGCTGCTGTGGGACGCATAATCTTGTTCATTGCGTACTCCAAATCCTCCTCAGTAATGAAAGGAAGCTCAGTGTATGCACCCATACCGCCGGTGTTGGGACCCTTGTCGCCATCGTAGGCGCGCTTGTGGTCCTGTGCTACGGGCATAGGATATACATCGTTGCCATTAACAAAGCACAACAATGAGAACTCGGGACCCTCGAGGTATTCCTCGATAACCACCTTGCCCTTGCCGAACTTCTCGTCCTGCAACATATCGCGCAGTGCTGCCTCAGCCTGCTCCAATGTCTCGGCAATAACAACACCCTTACCTGCAGCCAGACCGTCGTACTTGAGTACGGTGGGCAGTGAGCCAGCCTTAACATACTCCAATGCAGCGTCGAAATCCTCGAATGTAGCATAAGCTGCCGTGGGGATGTTGTACTTGTGCATCAGATCCTTGGCAAACTGCTTGCTGCACTCGATCTGTGCCGCAGCCTTGGTGGGACCAAACAGACGCAAGCCGTTGGCCTTGAATACATCAGCAATACCAGCCTCAAGTGCTACCTCGGGACCTGCAACGGTGAGCTCAATGTTGTTTGCCAAGGCAAACTCCTTCAACTCCTCGACAGCTGTCTCCTTGATTGCTACGCACTCGGCCAATGCAGCGATACCCGCATTGCCCGGCGCGCAAAAGATCTTCTCTACCTGGGGCGACTTGCTCAGCGTCTCAACGATGGCGTGGCAACGACCGCCTGAACCTACTACTAATACCTTCATATCTATTAGTGCTTAAAGTGACGCATACCCGTGCAGAGCATAGTGATGCCGCACTCGTTAGCCTTCTTTACTGAATCCTCGTCACGTACGCTACCACCGGGCTGTACGATAGCCGTAACGCCATACTGCGAAGCGAGAGTTACAGTATCGTCGAAGGGGAAGAAACCGTCCGAAGCCAATACCAGACCTTCGGTGAAACCTGCCGCCTGTGCCTGCTTCAGAGCGATCTCGGCCGAACCTACGCGGTTCATCTGACCAGCACCTACACCTACGGTGTGACCATCCTTAACAACTACGATAGCGTTTGACTTAACGTGCTTAACGATTCTCCAACCAAAGTTAAGGTCAGTAACCTGCTCCTCTGAGGGCTTAGCCTCTGTTACGCACATATCGGCAGTAACCTCTGCTGTTTTCTTGTCCAAATCCTGAACGAGCAAGCCGCCATTCACGCTAACGTACTGGTTTACTACGCTCTCGTCCTTTGTCATATCTACCTGTAACAGACGCAAGTTCTTCTTCGATGAGAGTACCTCCAAAGCCTCGTCAGAGAACGAGGGAGCCATAATAATCTCCAAGAAGATGGGCTTCATAGCCTCAGCAGCCTCCTTTGTAACCTCACGGTTTACGGCTACGATACCACCAAAGATACTAACCTTGTCAGCCTCGTAAGCCTTTGTCCAAGCGTCGAGTACATCTGTGCCGATAGCAGCACCGCAGGGGTTCATATGCTTAAGACCTACGCAGAAAGGCTCGTCGAACTCGCGAACGATGCAGAGTGCTGCGTTAGCATCCTGGATGTTGTTGTATGAAAGCTCCTTGCCGTTAAGCTGCTTAGCGTTGGCAAGTGAGTATGAGCCAGCCTCAGCCGAGCCGTAGAACTTAGCCTGCTGGTGGGGGTTCTCACCATAGCGAAGACCCTGTACAAGGTCAAACTCGAGGAACAACTTCTCGTTCAAACCAGCTGCCTTACGCATATAGGTCGCAATCATTGAGTCGTACTGAGCTGTGTGAGTGTAAGCCTCAGCCGAGAGCTGCAAACGAGTCTCAACTGTAGTGTTGCCATTTGCCTTAATCTCCTCGATAATCTTTGCGTAGTTTGCGGGGTTACATACAACGGTTACATCCTTGTAGTTCTTCGCAGCCGAGCGCAACATTGAGGGACCACCGATGTCGATATTCTCGATTGCATCCTCCATGGTTACATCGGGCTTCGCGATAGTCTGACGGAAGGGATAGAGGTTTACGCACACCATATCGATGAACTCAATCTGGTTCTCCTTCAATGCAGCGAGGTGGCTCTCGTCGTCACGGCGAGCCAACAGACCGCCGTGTACCTTGGGGTGCAAGGTCTTAACACGACCGTCGCAAATCTCGGGGAAACCCGTTACATCGCTGATGTTGATAACCTCTACGCCGCTATCGGCCAATAACTTCATTGTACCGCCTGTGGCAATAATCTCCCAGCCCAAGGCGCGCAACTGCTGTGCAAACTCCACAACGCCGGTCTTGTCGCTGACGCTAACTAATGCTCTCATTTTATTTTGTGTTTAATAATTTCTTGATTGTTTGAATATAAAGTTCGTGTTCTACTGCGTGTATTTTTGCCGTAATCTCCTTAAGGTCGTTGCCGTCGTACTCCACTGCACGTTGTGCTATGATGCGACCACCGTCGAGCGAAGAGTCCACATAGTGAATCGTAGCACCGAAAAGCTTAACGCCATACTCCAATGCCTGTTCGATGGCACGTGCGCCCTTGAACGATGGCAGAAGCGATGGGTGCAGGTTGATGATATGACCCTCGTATGCCGAGAGCAACTCCTCGCCCACTATCTTCATGTAGCCCGCCAGACAGATAAGCTCCACCTCGGCTGCGCGCAGACGGCTGACAATCTCACGCTCATAATCGGCCTTCGATGCATAATCCTTGGCCGAGAATACAAACGTCGGAACACCCATCCTCTGGGCAAGCTCCACAACGCGAGCCTCAGGCTTGTCGCACACTAAAAGTGATATCTCGGCAGGTATGACGCCTGCAAAAGCAGCCGTCGCTATGGCTTCGAAATTGGAGCCATAGCCGCTGGCAAAGATTGCTATTTTGTGTTTAGCGCTCACCTTATTTAATAGTTACGCCCTCACCCTCTACGATGCGACCGATAACCGATGCCTTCTCGCCTGCTGCCGAGAGGATCTCGATAGCCTTGTCAGCCTCTGCTGCGTCGAGTGCGATAACCATACCGATACCCATGTTGAAGATGTTGAACATCTCGCGGTGTGAAACGCCACCCCACTTCTCGAGGAAACGGAATACGGGCAAAATCTCCCAGCTACCCTCGGTAACCTCTACGCCCTGACCCTCGGTGAGGATACGGGGAATGTTCTCGTCGAAACCACCACCGGTGATGTGGCTGATGCCGTGAACGTCGCACTGCTTGATCACCTCCAGCACCTGCTTAACGTAGATGCGTGTGGGGGTCAAGAGCACCTCGCCAAGGGGCTTCTCGCCCAAATCAGCGTGGGGCTGGTGCAAGTCGAAGTTGTTATCGCTAACAATCTTACGAACAAGTGAGAAACCATTTGAGTGAACACCGCTTGACTGGATACCAACCAATACGTCGCCCACCTTAACCTTTGTGCCGTCGATGAGCTTTGCACGCTCAACAACACCGCAGGTGAAACCGGCGATATCGTACTCGCCGCCACCATACATACCAGGCATCTCGGCAGTCTCACCACCGATAAGTGCACAACCTGCCTGACGGCAACCCTCAGCAACTGATGCTACGATAGCCTCGATCTTTGCGGGCTCGTTGTGACCTACGGCAACATAGTCGAGGAAGAACAAAGGCTCAGCACCCTGTGCCAATACGTCGTTTACGCACATTGCAACGGCGTCGATACCGATAGTATCGTGCTTGTCCATCTCGAAAGCGAGCTTGAGCTTTGTGCCTACACCGTCGGTACCACTCACCAAGATAGGCTCCTTGTAACCGAGTGATGCCAAATCGAACATTCCGCCGAATGCACCGATGTTACCCATCACACCCGGGCGCGAGGTCGATTTAACGTGCGACTTGATACGACGCACTACTTCATATCCGGCTTCGAGGTTTACACCGGCATTTTCATAACTTTTAGCCATACTTACTTATATACTTTTAATTTATTGTTTGCGGAAATAGTTTACAGCATTTGCAAAGATGCTCTGCTCCTTGTTGCCGTGGATGTTCTTGAAGAGGTTTTCCTCGAAACGCTCTGTGTGGCCCATCTTACCCAAGATCTGGCCATTGGCACTTATGATACCCTCGATACCATAGCTTGAACCGTTGGGGTTGTAGGGAGCGCAGAGTGTTGCCTCGCCTGCGGGGTCAACATACTGGAATGCTACCTGGCCATTTGCGAACAACTCCTCGGCCATCTCATCGCTTACCACGAACTTACCCTCACCGTGGCTAACGGCAATAGCGTGCTCCTCACCCAAAGTGAATGATGAGAGCCAAGGCGAAGCGGTAGTGGCTACGCGTGTGGTTACGATCTGCGAGATGTGACGATTGATATCGTTGCGGAAGAGTGTGGGAGACTCCTTCACCACCAGACCCAAGCGACCATAGGGTAACAGACCCGACTTAACCAATGCCTGGAAGCCGTTGCAGATACCTAAAATCAAACCACCGCGATCCAAAAGTGCGTGAACAGCGTCGGTGATAACTTTGTTGTTGAGTACGTTCACGATGAACTTACCTGAACCATCGGGCTCGTCACCAGCCGAGAAACCGCCACTCAAAGCGAGGATGTGGCACTCGTCGATATGCTTCTTCATCTTCTCGATAGATGCTGTGATATCCTCGGGTGTAAGATCGCAGAAGACGCTTGTTGTAGTCTTTGCACCTGCACGCTCGAAGGCCTTAGCTGTGTCGTAGTCGCAGTTGGTACCCACGAATGCAGGCAGATATACGATGGGCTGCTCAACAGCCTCGCCAGCGTAAACGAATGTCTTTGCCTCGGGCTCGCTCTTGCGTGTTGAGCCACCCTCGATGCCACGATCGGGATAGATCTGGCAGAACTTCTCTGAGTTAATCTTCTGCAAGCAGTCGATGCAGAACTTCTCGCCGTTGAATGTTACGGCTGACTCCTCGACGGTCTGACCGATAAGCTCGGCAGCCTCGAATGAAAGATCTTCGCTAGCCCCTACAACGAATGAACCATAAGCGTAGTCGAACAACGCCTGCTCGTTCATCTCAACAGCGGCACCTACCTTGTTACCGAACGACATCTTGGCAACAGCCTCGGCAACACCACCGAAGCCTACGGCGTATGCCGCTACGATCTTACCCTGCTCGATAGCAGACGATACGAAATCGAAGTTGCGCTTGAGCTGGTCTGTGTCGGGCATATAGTTTGCAAGCGGAGTGTGCTTAATCATATAGAGCTTGTGACCGGCAGCCTTGAACTCGGGGCTGATAACGGTGCGAGCATCAACAGTTGTGATACCGAAGGCCATAAGCATGGGAGGTTCGTTGATATCCTGGAATGTACCGCTCATTGAGTCCTTACCACCGATTGAGGGAAGACCCAAAGCCAACTGCATCTTCAATGCACCGAGCAAAGCAGCCAAAGGCTTACCCCACGATGTCTCGCTGTTCATACGCTCGAAGTACTCCTGGTATGAGTAGCGCATTTTGTCGTAGCGAGCACCTGCAGCAACAACCTTTGCGGCAGACTCAACGACTGCGTATGCAGCACCGTGATAGGGGCTCCACGATGTGATGAAGGGGTTGTAACCAAAGGCCATAATGCTGGCTGTATTGGTGTAGCCCTTACCTACGGGCAACTTCTGAACAGATACCTGAGTCTCGGTGTTCTGTGTCTTACCGCCGAAGGGCATCAAAACTGTAGAGGCACCGATGGTTGAGTCGAACATCTCGATCATACCACGCTGCGATACGACGTTGTCGTCCTGCAGGTTGTTCTCAACCTTCTCCTTAAGTGTAGCGCCCTCGATGTTGCGAGAGAAAGGATTCTTCTCCTCTACGGCAGCCATACGAATCTTGGTGTAGTGCTTAGCACCTGCCGAGTCGATGAACTCGCGCTTGAGGTTTACGATCATCTCACCGCCATAGAACATTTTCAGACGGTTGGTGTCGGTTACATCGGCAACGTGAGTTACCTCGATGCTCTCCGAGTGGCAATACTCGATGAAGATATCCTTATCCTTTGCCTCGATAACTACGGCCATACGCTCCTGTGACTCGCTGATGGCAAGCTCGGTAGAGTTCAAACCGCTATACTTTGTCTTAACTCGGTCGAGGTAGATGTCCAGACCAGCGGCCAACTCGCCAATAGCAACTGATACACCACCTGCACCGAAGTCGTTTGACTTCTTGATGAGCTTCGTTACCTCGGGGCGACGGAACAGACGCTCCAGCTTACGCTCCTCGGGAGCATTACCCTTCTGTACCTCTGATGAGCACTCCTCGATAGACTTAACGTTGTGCTCCTTTGATGAGCCTGTAGCACCACCGATACCGTCACGGCCTGTGCGACCACCCAGCATGAGGATCACATCGCCCGCAGCGGGTGACTCACGACGTACGTTCTCGGCCTTAACTGCACCTACAACAGCACCTACCTCCAAACGCTTTGCAACGTAGTCGGGATGGTAAATCTCGCGAACGTGAGTTGTAGCCAAACCAATCTGGTTACCATAGCTTGAGTAGCCAGATGCAGCCTTAGCTGAGATGATACGCTGGGGCAACTTACCCTCCATTGTCTCAGCAACGGGCTTATAGATATCGCCGGCACCTGTTACGCGCATAGCCTGGTAAACGTAGCTACGGCCTGACAACGGGTCACGGATAGCACCACCCAAACAGGTTGAAGCACCACCGAAAGGCTCAATCTCTGTGGGGTGATTGTGTGTCTCATTCTTGAACTGAAGAAGCCACTTCTCCTCTACGCCGTCAACATCGACGTTAACGTAGATAGAGCAAGCGTTGTTCTCCTCAGACTGCTCCATATTATCGAGCACGCCTGTCTTCTTCAGATAGCGTGCACCGATTGTGGCAAGCTCCATAAGGCAGAGGCTCTTCTCAGAGCGGCCCAACTCCTCACGAATCTTGTGCAATGACTCGATAGCCTCACCCAACTCCTCTTTGAGGCATGGCTCGGCAATTGTAATCTCCTCAATCTCGGTAGTGAAGGTGGTGTGACGGCAGTGGTCGCTCCAGTATGTGTCGAGAATACGTAACTCAGTCTCTGACGGGTCGCGTCCCTCCTCGGTGTAATACTTGATAACCTCCTTCAAGTCGTCAGCATTCATTGCCAAGCCCATCTGCTTGCAATATGCAGCGAGCTCCTCATCCTTGAGTGCTGTAAGACCGTGCAAAATGGGTACGGGCTTAACCTCGGCATTCTCCATATCTGTCAAGACGCTCAGGTCCTTTTTGCGAGACTCAACGGCGTTGATGTAGTAACGCTCAACGCGAGCCATCTCCTCCTCGGTGATGGCGTCATCGAAAATGATGAGCTTCGATGACTTGATGTGTACATCGGCTGTGGGCTCGATAAGGCGTACACAATCTACTGCCGACGATGCGCGCTGGTCGAACTGACCGGGCAGATACTCGACAGCCAAAAACTTCTTACCCTCTAACGGGCACTCGTCGCTTACGCAGTCGGTTACAATCTCACCGAAGACAGCGTAGCGGCTCTTCTCCAACAACTCCTCAGAGAAACCGAACAAGTCGTATACATTGAGCAGACGCAACGAGGCAAGCTTCAAGCCCAGGTTGTTGTTCAATTCCTTGCGGAGAGTCTCAGCCTCGACTTGGAATCGAGGGTATTTCTCTACATAGATGCGATAATTCTTCATATTTGGTTTTCGTTGTTTTCAAAAACGGTTAAGACTTGAGTAGCGAGAACTACAACTCGGCAGCCAAAACAACCTCTGTCTGCTTCTTGCGGAACTCAACGAGGCGAGCCTCAAGCTCCTTGTCGGTAAGAGCGAAGATTGATGCGGCGATAAGTGCAGCGTTCTTGGCGCCGTTGATGGCTGTGGTTGATACGGGAATGCCGCCGGGCATCTGCACGATTGAGAGCAATGAATCCAAACCACCCAAGGCTGAGGTCTTGATGGGTACACCGATAACGGGTACTGTAGTGAGGGCGGCTGTTACGCCTGCTACGTGAGCTGCACCACCTGCACCAGCGATGATGGCACCAATGCCACACTCCTTGGCTGACTCAGCATACTCCACCATAAGGTGAGGTGTGCGGTGAGCGCTGATAACTCGCTTCTCGTACTCGATTCCCAATTCCTCCAAAGTCTCGCAAGCGGCCGACATAACTCCCCAGTCGCTTGTAGAACCCATAATAACTGCAACTTTCATATTGTCAATGTGTAATGTTAAAAACGTGGCCGTAGCAATAGAATGCAACGGCCACAATTATAGTTAAAAATTATCTAATTTCGATTTTTTCAGAGCGCACAGCATCGCACAACATCCTGCGATATCGTAGTCCGCAAAACCTGAATATTGTGCTATTTTGTGGGCGTTGTAGCTCATTTTTGGCGCTTGTTTTTGTAGTTCGTGCAAAGATACATTAATTTATTTTAATATAAAAGTTTTTCCACTACGAAATATTAACAATTTGTCGCCTTGTCGAGCTGGTTTTTTTTGTTTGTGTGACAACTAGTAATTTACGATAAAAATGAGGGTGCTCGCTTTCTCGGAACACCCTCATTGTTGAGCCACGAGTGTGAGTATCCTCTCCACTCGGGCGTGAGGCCGCGTCCTCGCGGGCGTAGCCGTCACAAACTATATTCATAAAACAAACAAAATAAACTCTTCAAATCACATTGGCAAAGGTCGCTATATTAGTCAATTACGGCAATCCCAATAAGTGGGTATTGTTGTGTGGCGATTCACTAAAAGTGGGTATTGGGAAATGTCATAAAAAATCACTATTTTTGCGAGCAAAAATAGTAACGATATGTTTTTGTCGGATTTGAAGACAGGAGAGTCGGCCGTAATTCTCAAGGTGTTGGGACACGGCGGATTCCGACGCAGAATACTCGAAATGGGTTTCGTTCGCGGACAGCGAGTGGAGGCTGTGCTTAACGCTCCACTGCGTGACCCTATAAAATACCGCCTGATGGGATATGAGGTGTCGCTTCGTCGTAGCGAGGCGGCTATGATCGAGGTTCTCACACTCGAGGAGGCTCGCTCGCAGCGCGTGGGTGAGGATGTAACCACATCGCCTAACGAAGATGATATTGAGCAGGTAATCAACGAGAAGATACGCGAGATAAATGTGGCGTTGGTGGGTAATCCCAATAGCGGTAAGACCTCGCTCTTTAACGCCCTATCGG
This sequence comes from Alistipes sp., assembly GCA_045630065.1. GTDB lineage: Bacteria > Bacteroidota > Bacteroidia > Bacteroidales > Rikenellaceae > Alistipes. Next base: position 74 of record JAZQSN010000078.1, on the reverse strand, counting down.
GTGAGCACGAGCACGTGGGTAATTATAGCGGCGTTACGGTCGATGCCAAGTGTGGCTCGTGCCGATACAAGGGC
>JAZQSN010000077.1:0-34023 GCA_045630065.1 Alistipes sp. | reverse complement strand
TAATCCAGTTCTTGTATGTGTTCCAGATGATAGTCTCCGATGTGGGACGCACGATGAGCTCCTCCTCCAAGCGTGCCGAGGGGTCAACAACAACACCCTCACCGCGGGGGCTGTTCATCAAGCGGTAGTGCGTAACAACGGCGCACTCCTTAGCGAAGCCCTCCACGTGCGAAGCCTCGCGCGAGAAGAATGACTTGGGAATGAACAAGGGGAAGTATGCGTTCTCGTGACCTGTGGCCTTGAACATATCGTCCAGCGCACGCTGCATCTTCTCCCAGATAGAGTAACCGTAGGGCTTGATAACCATACAGCCACGCACAGCCGAATTCTCGGCCAAACCGGCCTTCACGACCAGCTCGTTATACCACTTCGAGTAGTTATCCTCGACTTTGGTTAGATCTTTAAGTTCTACTGCCATATCTTTTATATTTCGATTTTTTGCTATGCTGCGGGCCAAAAAAATGGCCACTCTTGTACTAAAGTACAAAAGTAACCATTTTTTGTTTATCGTGCGCTATATCAGCCGATTTTTTCGTGAATAAGTTGCTCTGTGGCGCAGTATGCGAGTATTTCGCGAAAGAAGGTGAGCATTTGCGACGCAAGCCAGACGCCAAAAGAGCCCACAAGGCAAATTTTATTCAATAGAGAGGGTGCAAACGATGGGCAAGTGATCCGAGGGATAATGTCCGTTGTCGCGCTTATCGTCGATAACGGCATAATCCTTAACGCGGATATCCTTGCTGGTGAAGATAAAGTCGATGCGTGCCTTGGCAGGGCCGAGGAAGTTACCACCGCCCAGGTCGGTCTCCACGGGGCCTACGGGTGCTGTCTCGCTTACGCGGTAGGCATCGTTGAGCAGAGCGAGAATATCCTGCACCTGCTTCGACTCCTCGCGTGAGTTGTAGTCGCCCACGGCGATCGCGGGGCTGTCACCTGCAATCTTCTGCACCTGACTTACAAGCACACCGCCCGACATCGAGCGTGCTACCTCCAGACGCCAGAACAGATGCGAATTGAAGTAGAAGAACTCGCGGCCCGAAGCCTTGTCGCGGAACTTACCCCAATGGCAGAGGCGATGGTCGTTGGCATCCCAGCCAATGCTCTCCACCTCGGGGGTAGGGCTATACCAGAAAGTACCCTGATCGAGGAGCTCGTATTTATCTCGCTTATAGTATGTTGCACAGTTATGAAAACCCTCGCGGATACCATACGAGTGGTAGATATAATCATATCCCGGCAGCAGCTCGGCCAGCTCGGGCATCTGATCCTTGTTAGCCTCCTGCGTGCCCACGATATCGAAGTCGTGCTGCAGAATTACGTCGGCCACCGACTGCTTACGCTCGGCCCACGAGTCGCCATTAGCGGCGTCGGCCTCGGAATCAAAACGTACATTAAACGTAGCTGCACGCATCTCCAGCGAGCGTGAGCCACAGCCCGCCAGCGTGAGTGCGGCAAAGGCAAAGAGTAGGATGTTTCTCATTGTGTAGGTTAAAATCTATATCCCAAAGTAAGGATTACATTGTTGCGTTTGTGAGAGGTCGAGTATAAGGGACTCGCCGTGTCGAAGACTCCCGTTGCCGCGTCCTGTGCGTAGTAGAGCATATATGAGGTCTGGTCCTGCACCAGATGCTGGTATGCAAGGTCGAGTGTGGTGCGACCAAAAGCATAGCCTACGCCGGCCGAGTAGCAGGCCACGCGGTAGTTAAGCGGGCGGTTGTAGTAGAGCGCCTGATCGTTGCGCAGGGCACTGCCACTGACGCCATAACCGGCACGCACAGCAAGCGAGGGCAAGGGCTTAATCTCGGCACCCACGCGCAGGGTCGATGAGCCTTTGAAGTTGTCCTTGAACTCCTGACGATACTCGTTGGGATAGATGTCGAAGCCTGAAGGTATCTCCTCCACGCGCATGCCGTTATACCACGTACGCTCGTAATCCACCGACACAACAGCAAAGCGACCAAACGAGTATGAAGCACCCAACATCAAGCGTGTGGGAGAGGTAAATACCCACGAGTTCTCGCCCACATCGTCCAGCGCAGGTGTGGTGTCACCCGAAGGGTGGAAGTTGCTCGACATATAGGCCTGATAGGTGCGATTGAGGTCGTAGTATGTGGGAGTGTGGATAGCTGCACCCAAACGCAACGAGGCGAAGGGTCGGTATATTACACCCAACTTGAAGTTTACTCCCGTGCCGTCGAGCTCCACAGCCTGATTGTAGTCCATCCATTGTGCAGCCATATCCTCGGGCAGAGGTGTGCCGTCGCTATAGACGGGAGTTGAGTCGTAGAGGTAATCCTCGCTATAGTAAATCTGGCGATCCCAATTGACAACCTGCAGGCCGAGTGTAGCACCAACGTAGAGTTTATTGGCCACGTTAAAAGCCAGCGCCACGTCGTACTCGCCAATCGAGCCACGGCTCTCCTCACCCACGGTATGACCTACCGAGGCGTTGGCACCAAGGCGCGAGGCCGAGGTCCAGTAGTCGCCCAACTCGTCGGGCTCGACATCGAGCAGGTAGCTGTTATAGGCCAGCATACCGCCCCAGTAGTAGGCGTCGCCATAGGCGTAGTTAAGGCCATTAGCATCGGGGAATACTCCGCCCTGACCCAACTGACGCACAAAGGCATCGTTAATCGAGCGATAGGGCATCGACGAGGGGCCGCTAACAGAGGTGTAGCCGTAAGAGTAGTTAAAGTCGGCCACGCGGTTATATCCCAAAGCCATCTGCACGTTGACCACCGAGCCACTACCCTCGTAGAGGTTGAATGCCACGCCAAAGTTCGACATAGCAAAGCGACTACGCGAGTTCTCGCCATACGATTCTGCGCTGTTCTTTGCCGACTGGAAGCCCATTATCGGTGAGATAGAGAACTCGTTGGAGCGATACATAGCCAAGCCCGCAGGGTTGATACCCATCGACGAGAGGTCGCCACCAAGCGAGGTGAAGGCTCCCGCCATCGACATCGAACGGGCCGTACCAAAGCCAAACGAGGTCTGCGAGAGGGTGAACATATCGTTCGACATCATTCCGTCGCGGTCCATCAAAAGACCACCGTAACGATATTGCGCCGAAGCCGAGCCCGCAACCATAAGCAGCGCTGTGAGGCATACGGCCTTAAATGTTTTTGCAATGTTGTTCATTGTTGCACACTGTTAAATCCAACCTAAGGGAAGTTAAAAAACGCAGAGGTGGCTACACCCTTGGAGTGCCACCTCGCAATCTATCTATTAGGCCACTATCTGCCACGTGAGCCCGATGAGCGTGAACCGCCACCACCGCTACTCATACCGCCACCGCGTGAGCCACCCATACTTGAGCCTGAGCTAAACGATGAGCCTGAGCTAAACGATGAGCTACGGCCCGATGAACCCTGATTGTAGCTCTGGCTGCGTGACGAGTTATTCTGGTAAGAACTCTGACGCGAGGGCTGCGAAGGTGTAGCCGAAGGCCGACGGCTGGTGTTGTTGTTACGGCCGATTGAGCCTGTGCGGCTGGGCTGCGACTGAGGTGTGTGTACTGCCGCACCGCTGTTGCCACGTGAAGAGTTGCCGTAGGTAGCACCCGACGAGGGCGAGCGGTAGGGAGTAGAACGACCCGATGTGCGATTTACTATCGACGTGCCGCGTGAGCCGGTCTGACCGATGCCATTGAGGCGTGTAGAGTTGCCACGTGAGCCATAGTAGCTGCCACCACGATTGAAGTAGCCGCCGCCACCACCGAAGTGGATGCCGTAATGCGGGCCACCGATGTGGATGTGGTGAGAGTGGTAGTGAGGATAGTAGCTATAGTGCCAGGGACGATATATGCCGCCCCAACCCCACCAGAGGTTCATACCGCCATAGCCGTAGCATACATTCCAGTTCCAGTCGTACCACGAGTAGCGGGGGAAGCCCCACGATGAATAGTAGAAGGGATCGTAGAAGCCTAAGCCAAAGCCGTGGTACCAGGGCGAGTTGACAGCCAAAGTGACATTAACAGCGCCCCAAGTGCCAAACATCGAGGTGATGTACTTGGGCTCAACCCACACCTGCGAGCCCGACATCATTACGTTGTAGAACGCAGGGTCGTAGGCTGTAACGTAGTGCGACGCAGTGCCGTAGCGCAGGTCGTAGTAACTCGAAGGCATACGATACGACGCTGACTTGAAGCCAAGCAGACGACGGGCATAGGCGCTCTCGTAATCATCGGCCACGTAGCTGTTGGTGTACGACGCACCATCGTCGACGATGATAATGCCGTCGGAGTCGGTACGGGTAGAGGATTGCTGCTCGGCGCGTGCAACCATAGCCTGCAACTCGGCAAGCTGGGCCTCATACTCGGCTTTGCGTGCCTCAGCCTCAGCCTTGCGTGCCTCGGCCTCGGCCTTCTGGCGCTCGGCAATAGCCACACGGTCGTGCGTAGCGTAGAGGTCGTCGTAGGCGCTGCCCACCGATGAGTAGAATCCTGTAGAGCAAGCGGTGCTCATAGCCACCACAGCGCTCAATATGAAAAGTCGCTTAATCTCTCTCATAACGCAACTGTATTAGAATCGTTCTCCTTTTATTTATATAACGTAGTAGTATTGGCGTTTAGTATACGCTCGGCACTAAATCGGCAACCTCGAAGAGCTTGACCGCTATGCCGATGGGGCTTTATCATCCCCCTTCTATACATTAAACTCGCCAAAAGCAAAACCTTGCATTGTGCAGGGCACTTTTTTTAGTCTCAAGCCTCCAAATGGCATAATAATATCGTTTTTTGACCACTTGGCAAGCAGAACACCGCCCTACTCTATGCGCTTGGCCGTAAAACCAAGGTCGATAAGTGTGAGCTCGCCCTCGGCCGTAGCCTTGACCATAAGCGACTCGTTGGGCTTGAACTCAAGCGAGAGCGGACGGGCGCCGGCATCGGTGTTGATTACCACCTCGCGCTTCGAGCCCTTGTCCTCGAAGGCCTGACCATAACGCAGAGGATAGGTCAAACGCTGTGCGGCAGGGTTGGCGAAGAAGATGTAGAGGTCGTCACCATCTCTACGGCACCAGAAGTCGGGCAGGTCGATACCCTCAACCAGAGGCTTCTGCTCCACTACCGACATCGTCGACGAGGCGTTCTCGAAGGCCATCAACTGCTTATATAGCTCCTTATACTCCTCCGACTTATTCTTGCCCGGCTGCTTGGGCTCACGGGCCATAACCACGGGAAGACCCTCCTCGGCAAGGCGTACCACCTCGCGAAGAGCCTCCACATCGAGCCACTCGACATCAACGACCAGCGATGAGAACTCGACATCGCCATAGCGCAGGATACCATCCTCATATTCGCCCTCACGCAGCACCTTGGCATTAACCCACAGAGGCTGATAGCCAGCCAGGTAGTCGGGCGCCCACTCGTAGCGCAACTCGTACTCGCCCCACACCCACGGCATCTGCAACTCCTCGGGCAACTCGACACCCATCCACGAATCCTCGAGCGGCAGGTACAAAGCTACATCGGAGTAGGTGTTGCCCTTGCGCATATAGCGTGACACGCGGGCCATATAGTCGTTGAAATCCTTTAGCTGGTCAACAAAGTAGGCATCGCGACCCACATACACCGAGGCGTAGAAGTAGTTTTCGTCCTTGGTGTCGTTCTTGCCGATGAAGGGCATACCGTGCCAGATGATCTGGTTGGTGCCGTTGGCGAAGAGTGCATCGGCTATAAGGCGCATATCGGCCACCTGCTCCTGCTCCTGATAGGGGCCCTTACCACCCCACTTCTGCCATCCGTAGAGGCAGGTGAAGGTCTCCGAGGTAACGACATTCTTGCCCTCGAGGGCTGCCGCCGAGGCGGGGATACGGCCATAGTTGGGCTCGTAGAGTATGGCCTCGGTCTCGGGCACATCGACAGCCATAAATGCCGACAGCAGGTCGGCAGGGGCACCGCCACACTGCGAACGCGAGAAGGCTCCCTGGTCGTGGGCATTCTCGGTGAAGGGACGGTAGAACTCGTCGATAACGTAGTCCGACATAAGCGACATATAGTCGTAGTAGATATCCTCGTTGCCCGCCTTGTAGAGGTCGTCCATATAGGGCTCGATGGCGTAACCGAAGCGCTCCTTGAACTTCTCGCCAAAGCCGTCGGTCCAGAGCTGGCGTGTCTCCACCTCCCACGAATCGACAAAGATGCCCGACTTAGAGCCCTTGTAGGCATCCTTCAGACCCTGGTTCATCTCCTGGGCGTAGTAGTCGAAGGCCTCGCTGTCGAGGTGGTTCATAATGTGCGCCATACGGGGATGCTCCCAGGTGATGGTGCGGTTGGCCTCGCCCTCGTGGTTATAGTAAGAGCGTGTCCAATACTTCTCGGGCAGGGTGTAGGAGTTAAAGGGCCACAGCGTGCCGTAGGTGAAGTCGCAACCCAGACCCAGCGAGTCGGCCACGTGCTTGGCGTAGTTCACCGGCTCGGCCCACTGCGTCGATAGCCACGCGGGGCGAGCGATGGTGCTGTCGCCCTCCATCGGATAGACCCACGCAATCTCGACTCCACCGAAGCCCTGCTGCTTGAGCCACTCCAATTGGTAGCGCACATCCTCCTTCGATATGTGCTCGGCAAACCACCACCAGCGTGTGTAGGGCTTACCCTCGGCATAGGGCTCGACGGTGGCCACGGTTGCCACTTTGGGAGCACAGGCAAAGGCGGCAAAGAGAATTGCAACGACGGCGAAGATATGGATACTCTTTTTCATAGATTAGGTTGTTTTATAGTTATTTCCAACAAGCAAAGATAAGAAAAAATAGGAAGTAGAGAGTAATATACAGACAAAAAAACCGAAGTTGCACGAAGCAACCTCGGTTAGATATTATAAAATTTGTTTGACGGAGGGGATTCCTCCACCAAAAATTTGTATAACAAGCGGAAATTCCTCCACCACCCGAAAATTTGCTTGACGGAGGGGATTTCTCTATCAAAGAAATTGTATAACAAGAGGGATTTTTAGGCCCTCGCACTCCGAGCAACCGCAGTTTACTTAAGTGTAAATGAGGATTGCGAGGAGAAGAGAAACGCCAAAATCACCTTGTTAGACGGTTTCTTTCTTAGAAGCCCTTACCAATAGCGAGGAAATCCTCAGCCTTAAGAGCAGCACCACCGATCAAACCACCGTCAACGTCCTCCTTAGCGAAGATCTCAGCAGCGTTTGAGGGCTTGCAAGAACCACCGTAGAGGATGGGGCACTCGGCAGCAGCAGCGCCGAACTTAGAAGCCAATACCTCGCGGATGTAAGCGTGAATCTCCTGTGCCTGCTCAGCAGTAGCGGTCTCGCCAGTACCGATAGCCCAAACGGGCTCGTAAGCGATAACGAGTGAAGCAAACTGCTCCTCAGTGAGGTTGAATACAACCTCCTCGATCTGCTGCTTGCAAACATCGAAGTGCTTGCCAGCCTTACGCTCGTCGAGGCTCTCACCTACGCAGTAGATGGGCTTTAAACCGTTAGCGTATGCCTGAGCCATCTTCTTGTTCAAGGTCTCAGAAGTCTCACCGTAGTACTGGCGACGCTCAGAGTGACCCAAGATAACGTACTCGCAACCCAAAGCAGCGATCATAGATGCAGCAACCTCACCGGTGTAAGCACCCTTAGCCTCGGTAGCGCAGTCCTGTGCACCTACAGCGATGTCAGAACCCTTAACAGCCTCGATAACCTGTGAAAGGTGAGTGAAGGGAGGGCATACGATGAAGTTTACACAAGAGCAAACCTCACCACGACCTGCTACTACGTTCTTTGCCAACTCAACGCCCTCAGCGGGGAGAGTGTTCATCTTCCAGTTACCTGCAACAATCTTTTTTCTCATTTTTCTTTAAGTTTTATTTGTTAATGTATTGTGTGTTTTCTTATTTGATGCCGTACTTCTTGAGAATTCGTACAATCTGCGGCTCCATATGCTCGACCATACGCATAAAGCCAAGGTCGGTGGGGTGTGTGCCGTCGGCTGTGCCGAAGTGGTCGTAGCCGATCCAGCCCTCAGAGTCGAGGAAGTAGATATTCTCATCGCGCTGCATACGCTCTCTTACCTTCTTCTCGGCCATAGCCTGCTTGTTCGCCTCAAACTCCTCGGTCTTGAGGTTGTAGTTGCGAGTCTCGCGGTGGATGGTCTGGGTGAAGATAAGCGGCGTTGTGGGGTGCTTCTCGCGGATGATATCGACGAACTTGTCGAAACGCTCGGCGATAACCTCTGCCGAGGGGTTTGAGAAGGTGTCGAAGACAAAGGCGTCGGCAGACTCAACCTGCGCCAGGTAGTGAGCAAACTCCTCCTGCAGGGTTGACATACCGCTATAACCGAGGTTAATCATATAGAGACCTGTGCGGCGCTCCATAATTGCGGGATAGGTCATACCCGAACGTGAAGAAGATGCACCGTGAGTGATTGACGAGCCGTGCACCACAATCTTATGGCGGAAGGGGTTCTCCATAGCGGCAATAGTGCTACCCTGCTCAACGCCAATCTCGAGCGACTCCACGCGGTCCCAGATGGGAAGATACAACAGACACTCCTTCTTGCCGTCGGGGGCGTTGTTGATGATGGTGTACTCGTGCTTGTCGCGTGCCTCGGCAGTGATGGTAGGACGTGCCACGCCGGCATATACCCACTCCTCGCCATCGCGGATGTAGAGGTCCAATCCCTTCTGCGTGATGGCCGACATATTCACACCCGGCATCGACTGCGACGTGGTCCAGCGAGCCGTGATGATGTGGCTGTCGGTGGTAAATACCACAGCCAGGCCGGTAGAGAATCCGCAGTAGGCGATGGTATTTTCGGGCATCGTGTGCTCCTGGGTGTTGATACGGTCATAGGGCTTGCCCGTAGGCTCGGCCTGACCGATGATGTTGAGTGTCGAAGCATCGACCCACTTCAATGTCTGCGCCTGCACGCCCAACGACAGCAGGGCCACAAACAAAGTTAAAAGAATCTTCTTCATTTTGGTCGTTTTTCTTTAGGTTATTACTCAGCCTTCTGAGCGTCAATCCACGCCTTAACCTCGGCTGTGGGAAGACCCAGCTTGTTCTTCTTGTTGAAGCCGCACAGGTCGTTGAAGAGCTTGCCACCGCCATTGGCTGCCGTATTGCGGAACGACTCAACGGTGATATAACCCATCTTCTGGATGTGTGCCACCCACTCCTCGGGGATGCCAGCCTCAACGTAGAGCGCAGCATCGTCGGCCACAACCTTCTTCTCGGGGCGCATTGTGGGGAAGAACAGAACGTCCTGAATAGAGGGCTGGTTGAGCATAAACATTGTGAGGCGGTCGATACCGATACCCATACCTGAGCAAGAGGGCATACCGTACTCCAGGGCACGCACAAAGTCCATATCGATGAACATAGCCTCGTCGTCACCCTTCTCCGAGAGCTTCAACTGCTCCTGGAAGCGCTCCAGCTGGTCGATGGGGTCGTTCAGCTCAGAGTATGCGTTACAGAGCTCCTTGCCGTTAACGAACAATTCGAAACGCTCTGTGAGATCCTCATTATCGCGGTGACGCTTGCAAAGGGGTGACATCTCGCGGGGATAGTCGCACACGAAGGTGGGCTGAATGAGATCGCCCTCGCAGTACTGACCAAAAATAGCGTCGATCAACTTGCCCTTACCCATCGTCTCGTCAATCTCCACGTTCAGGCGCTGACAAGCCTCACGAAGCTGCTCCTCTGTCTGGCCTGTGATGTCGTAGCCGGTCTTCTCCAAGATGGCGTCGGTCATCGTAACGCGGCGGAACGGAGCCTTGAACGAGATCTGCTTACCGTCGATCTCCAGCTCAGTGGTGCCGTTGGTAGCCATCGCCACACGCTCCAACATCTGCTCCGTGAAGGACATCATCCACTTGTAATCCTTGTAGGCTACGTAGATCTCCATGCAGGTGAACTCGGGGTTGTGGGTGCGGTCCATACCCTCGTTACGGAAGTTCTTGCCGAACTCATACACACCGTCGAAGCCACCTACGATAAGGCGCTTAAGGTAGAGCTCCGTTGCGATTCGCATGTAGAAGTCGGTATCGAGAGCGTTGTGATGCGTGATGAAGGGACGTGCCGAAGCACCGCCGGGGATGGGCTGCAGGATGGGTGTCTCCACCTCGATGTAGCCGTGAGAGTTGAAGAACTCGCGCATAGTGGCCATGATCTTCGAGCGCTTAACGAATACCTCACGCACGTGGGGGTTTACAACCAAATCGACATAACGCTGGCGGTAGCGCACCTCGGGGTCTGTGAGAGCGTCAAACTGCTTGCCGTCCTTCTCCTTAACGATGGGCAGGGGACGGATTGACTTTGAGATAACGGTGAGCTTCTGGCAGTGAACAGACTTCTCGCCCGTGTTGGTGATGAAGGCAAAACCCTCAACGCCCACGAAGTCGCCAATGTCCAAGAGCTTCTTGAATACGGTGTTATAGAGTGTGGGGTCGCCCTCGGGGCAGATGTCGTCGCGACGGATGTAGACCTGAATACGGCCTGTGTGGTCCTGCAACTCGAAGAATGAGGCGCTACCCATAATGCGGCGGCTCATAATACGGCCTGCGATGCGCACCTGAGCGAACTCCTCCTTGTTCTCCTCGGTGAGGTTATTCGAAATCTGAGAGGCAGTCGCTGTTACGTCAAACATCTCAGCAGGATAGGGCTCGATACCCAACTCGCGCAGCGCGGTGAGCGACTTACGGCGCAAAAGTTCTTGTTCAGAAAGTTCCATCATATCTTTGTTCTTTATTTTGTTTTCGGGTCTTTGGGCGGGGGCGCGAAGCACACCCACAACGCGCGCACGACGCTACGCACGCACATTTGGGTACAAAGTTAATAAAAAACTATGAAATGTGAACTCTTAAAATTCCGAATTTATGTAAGAAGAGGGTTTTCAAGGCCTGCGCAGCGAAAGAAAGCGCAGTTTACAGGGCGTAAATAGGCATTTTAGGCACAATCATAACACCGAAAACACCAGATTATGCGATTTCCTACTCCTCGCGGAAGATATTGAATCGGCGCAGGCGGGGATTGCGGCGGGGCAGGATGACGCCCTCCAAAAGAAGCAGCGCAAGAGCCACGGCAACCAGCCACTGATACTGCTCGTTGTACTCCTCGTAGCGCAGCGTGGTGAGCTCGGCCTTCTCCATATCGTTTATGCTCTTAACGATCTCCTCCAATCCGATAGACTGCTTGGTGGCACGCACATAGGCCGCATCGGTGACAGAGGCTATCTCCTCGAGCATCTGCTCGCCCAGCTTCGACACGACCATCTCGCCATCCTCGTCCTTGATAAACTCGCCATCAATCTGTATGGGCGCACCCTCGGGCGTACCGATACCGATGGTGTAAATCTTTATGCCCAGCGCAGCGGCCTTGCGGGCCTGCTCAACGGCGTCGGCCTCGTGGTTCTCGCCATCGGTGATGAGCACCATCACACGACTGCGCTCGCTCTGGCTCGAATACGACAGCATTGCCAACTCCAGCGCACGGGCTATGTCGGTGCCCTGCTCGGCCACAAGCGAGGTCGAGAGGCGACGTGCAAAGGCCTGAGCCATACGATAGTCCGAAGTGATGGGGAGCTGTACTTTGGGCTCACCTGCAAAGGCTACCAATCCCACACGCTCCTGCTGAAGACCCTCGAACAGGCGGTTGATGGCATACTTGGTGCGCTCCAAGCGGTTGGGCTCGAAGTCCTCGGCGAGCATCGAGTTCGACACATCGACAACGAGCATCATCTCCACTCCCTTGGCCTTCTCCTCACGCAGTTTTGAACCCAGCTGCGGGCGGGCGGCAGCGACAATCAAAAGTGACAGTGCAACAAGGTAGATGCCCACCTTCAGGCGCAGGCGAGCCTGCGAGAAGTCGGGAATTAATGTCTTGACAATCTCTAAATTACCAAACCTCTGCAACAGATGACGGCGGCGCAACGAGGCTACACCCAGCACTGCAACAAGCAGAGGAATGAGTAGCAAAAGATATAGATATTCAGCGTTTGCAAAGCGGAACATATGGGGCTACGGTATTCGTTTCAAAACTAATTTTTCGAGCAACATCTCCGCCACCAGCAGGCCGATGGCAAGTAGCAACAAAGCTACAAACTGCTCGTGGTAGATGGTAAGGTCGGTAATCTCGACCTCGCTCTTCTCGAGGGTGTTTATCTCATCGTAAATCTCCTTGAGCTTCTGGCGGTCGGTGGCACGGAAGTAGCGGCCACCCGTCTGATCGGCAATAGCCTGCAGGGTCTCTTCGTCAATCTCCACATCCATCATCTGGAAGGTCATATTGCCGAACATATCCACAGCCGGGTAGGGCGCCTTGCCGCGTGTACCCACACCAATAGTATAGACCTTGATACCCATATCGGCCGCAATGTTTGCCGCCATCAGGGGTGCTATCTCGCCTCGGTTGTTGACACCGTCGGTCAAAAGGATGATGACCTTGCTCTTGGCCTCGCTCTCGCGCAGGCGGTTGAGCGCTGTGGCAAGACCGTTGCCGATAGCCGTACCATCCTCGATTACGCCACTCTGCAGGCGTGCCAGCAGGGTTTGCAGTGTACCCTTGTCGGTAGTAAGGGGGCTCTGCGTGTATGTCTCACCCGCAAATACGGCCAGACCGATGCGGTCGCCATAGCGGTCGGCGATAAACTCACCAGCCACCTCCTTGGCCGCTGTGAGGCGGTCGGGCGTGAAGTCGCGCGCAAGCATCGACGAGGAGATATCCATAGCCAGCATAATGTCGATACCCTCGGCATTGGTGCGGCTCTGCTCCTCGACATCCTGCGGGCGTGCGAGTGCCACAATCATAAGAGCCAACGCCGCAAGGCGCAACACGAAGGGAACGTGGCGCAGCCAATAGCGCAACGTGCGCGGAGCATTACGCGCCCCGGCAATGGTGGAGATGCGTATGGCGGCACCGCCCTGCAAGGTGCGGTAGATATAGTATGCTATGGCGGGCACCAGAAGCGCCAGCAACCAAAGCAAATATGGGTTTGCGAATCTCATTTTAATATATTCTCTCTACCCTCTTCGCGCTAAAACAAGGTCGTGTCATTCCCATCGGTAGTACTTGCGGCACAGCCGCATCTACAAATCTGACCCACCCCCAACCCCCGCCTCAGGCAGGGGCTTTGGTCGCCGCGGAGCGGCTCCAAAGTAACGCTATGAACGGTAGTTTTAATTCTTTTATCAAGCTATAGGCCGAAAACCAATTCCCAACCGAATTTACCAATTCTTCTTACCTCGGATAACGACGCCCTTGGCCTTTTCATCCAACTTCTCCTGCGTCTTATCCTCCTGAGCCTGAATGGCATTGAGCAACTGTTGCTGCTGCTCGTTGTTCATTCCGCTACGCGGGCGGTTGCCACCCTGAGGCTGCTCGTCGGGCTTGCCATCACCATCCTTATCGTCGCCACCACCCTGCTGGTTTTGGTTCTGATTCTGGTTCTGGTCCTGGTTATCGTTATTTTGGTCATTCTTATCCTGATTCTGGTCGCCACCCTGCTGGTTCTGATCCTGGTTTTGATTCTGATCCTGATTCTGGTTTTGGTCTTGATTCTGATTTTGGTTCTGCTCGAGCAACTTCTTGGTATAGGCGTAGTTATACTTGGCCTCCATATCGTCGGGATTAAGCACCAGCGACGAGCGGAAGCTCTGCAAAGCCTCCTGCAACTTCTGCTGAGCAAACTGTGCATTGCCCAGGTTGAAGTATGCCTCGGCACGATCCTCGGCCGACTGCAGCGAATCGACGACGACCTGCTTCAACGCCTCCTCGGCCTCGGCATAGCGCTCGGTGCGGAACATAGCGCCTGCAAGGTCGTAGCGAGCCTCAAACGAGGTGCTATCGTGCTTCAGGGCCTCGATGTATGAGTCGGTACTGCGCTCGTAGCGCTCCTTGGCAAACTGGCGGTTACCCTTACGCACCAATCCGCGCTCGGGCATACGCTGTGCCGCCGAGGGCAGGGCGAAGGCCACGGCAACGAACAGAAGTGCTATGTGTAATATCTTATGTTTCATACTATTCCTCCTCATTGACAACTTCCTCGACAGGTTTTGTAGCATCGACAAACTCCCACGCAGCACGCATAGCCGCCTCCGACTCCTCGCTCTCGGGAGCCGCCTTGGCAAACTTTACGAGGTCGGCCTCACGCAAAATCATTGTAAGGTCGATGGCCGACTTACTTGGGATGTCCACCCCACGCATAGCCTCGATAATCTCGTCGGAGGTCATCTCCATAGCGCTCACCTCGAAGCGGCGCACAATGTAGGCACGCAGGATATCCGTGAGGGTCGAGTAGTAGAGTTTATGCTTGCCATCCTGACACAGATGCATCACACGCAGACGCTCCAGCGCAGCAAAGGCCTCCTCGTGGGCAGGCAGGGGCGGAGCAGGCTTGAAAATCGAGTCGAAGCTCTTGCCATAGTGGGCCAAAATACGCTTAAGGCCATAGAGCAGAGCAGCCAGTATTATAAGTGCCACCACCGACCAGGCTATGTAGCCGGTAATCTCGCCCAGCTTAAAAGGCAGAGTCTTCTGCGGCTTGATGTCGAACAGGGCGTGCGAAGTGGAGTCAATCTGGAAAGTGGTAACAAGCAAATCGAGTGTGTCGGGGCCGTAGAGTGTATCGACAATGTTCTTGTCGGCATACATCACCTGTGGCACGATATGGTGCCAGCCCTCCTGAAAGGCGGCCAGAAGGTAGCTCTTGCGTATCTTCAGACGGCGGCCATCACGCTCCAGCGTGTCGACAGCACGATCCTCGATGAGTTCGTAGTGCTGACCTGCCATACCGACAAAATTGGGGAAGACAACGGTCTGCACCAAATCCTTCTCAACCTCGATCGAGTAGACAAACCTATCGCCAATGCCTATCGAGTCGGGCTCGAACCCTCCACTCACCTTGGGGGCGTTCTGCGGTACCACACCTTCGGTGCTCTGCGCCGAAAGCAGGAACGGAGTGAGCGCTACGCCGAGGGCGAGCAGCGTAAGGCAGAGGCGTGAGATATATTTTTTGAATGGTTGATTCATCCTATCGCTGTTTGAATAGTTTAATGAGTTCGGCCACATAGTCGCCATCGGTAGAGATGGTGGCCGAGTCGATGCGGTTGCGACGCAGCAGCTCCTCGATGGAGCGCTCACGCTCGGTCCAGCGCTCGGCATAGTGCTCCCTGACGCTACGCGACGAGGTGTCGAGCCACACCTTGCGGCCGGTCTCGGCATCCTGCAACTCCACAATACCCACATCGGGCAGGGTGGCCTCGCGCTCGTCCACAACACGGATACCCACCAGGTCGTGCTTCGAGCCTGCAATCTTCAGCGCATCCTCCAGCGGAGCCTGATCGCTCGCGGGCGAGAGGAAGTCCGAGAGGATGAAGGTCGTGCAACGCTTCTTATTGACGGCCGTGAGGAATCGCACCGCCTCGGATATGGCCGTGCGCTGCGACTCGGGCTGGAACGAGATTAACTCGCGGATAATCATCAGGATATGGCTCTTGCCCTTCTTCGGAGGGATGAACTTTTCTACCTTGTCGGAGAAGAATATGCAACCCACCTTGTCGTTGTTCTGTGCAGCCGAGAAGGCCAGCACGGCAGCAATCTCGGTGATGACGTTTTGCTTGGTGCGGGTGGTTGAGCCGAAGATACGCGAGCCACTCACGTCGACCAAAAGCATCATCGTCAGCTCGCGCTCCTCCTCGTAGATTTTGATGTGGGGCTTCGACGAACGTGCCGTCACGTTCCAGTCGATGTCGCGCACATCGTCGCCTGCACGATACTCTCTCACCTCGCTGAACGACATACCGCGTCCGCGGAAGGCAGTGTGATACTTTCCGGCAAAGATCTCGCTGGACAGGCCGCGCGTCTTGATCTCAATCTTGCGGACCCTGCGAAGAATATCGTTCTCGCTCTGCTGCATTAGGGCACTACTACGTTATTCAAAATCTCGGTGATGATGTGCTCCGAGGTGATGTTCTCGGCCTCGGCCTCGTACGTCAGGCCAATGCGGTGACGCAACACATCGTGGCACACGGCACGTACATCCTCGGGGATGACATAGCCACGACGGCGGATAAAGGCGTAGGCACGAGCCGCCTTGGCAAGTGAGATACTTGCACGGGGTGAACCTCCATAGGCAATCAACGGCTGGAGCTTCTCGAGTGAGTACTCGGCGGGCTCGCGTGTAGCGAAGATGATGTCGATGATATACTTCTCGATCTTCTCGTCCATATATACATCCTCGACAACCTTGCGTGCCTTGACAATATCCTCGGGCGTGATAACCTTTGCCACCTGGGGCATACCCTTACCCGAAAGGTTCATACGCACAATCTCGCGCTCCTCCTGCTTCTTGGGGTACGAAATCTTGGCCTTGAGCATAAAACGGTCGACCTGCGCCTCGGGCAGAGGATAGGTACCCTCCTGCTCCAGGGGGTTCTGCGTAGCCAATACGAGGAAGGGCTCGGGCAGAGGGTAGGTCTCGTCGCCGATGGTCACCTGACGCTCCTGCATAGCCTCCAGAAGGGCTGACTGCACCTTGGCAGGCGAGCGGTTGATCTCATCGGCCAGGATAAAGTTAGCGAAAACGGGGCCCTTGCGCACCACGAAATCCTCGCTCTTCTGCGAATAGATGAGCGTACCCACAAGGTCGGCGGGCAGAAGGTCGGGTGTGAACTGGATGCGGGCGAAATCGGCATCGACAGCCTTGGCAAGGGTGGTGATGGCCAGAGTCTTTGCCAGACCGGGGACACCCTCCAAGAGGATGTGACCGTTAGACAAGAGGCCAATCAAAAGAGTGTCAACCAGATGGCTCTGGCCGACGATTACTTTGCTCATCTCGGCACGCAGTGTATCGACAAATACACTCTCGCGCTCGATGCGCTCGTTGAGTTCCTTGATGTTGATTACTTCACTCATTGTAGTATAATTTTTACTTCTTATTTGCTATGCGATGGACTCTGTTTGACGGTAAGGCTACATTAGCACCCCCTCAATTTTGCGATAAGGCTACATTAGCATCCCTCATTTGTCAATAAAGTCAAGCAGAAAACTCCTCTTCAACAAACGTAGGAGAGGAGTTTATTATTTTGCAAATATAGCAAGTTTTTTACAAAAACTGCCATTAATTGTCCTTTTAAGGCTTTACCTTACTGTCCACTTGTCGCCATTGAGCGTGAACTTATACTCACCAGCGAGGAGCTTGAGCTGGGCAACCTCACGGCCGTTGCGATGGGTCATACCCTCGAATACGACGCCCTCGGCGGCGGCAAAGCCCTCCATCGAGGCGGCCTCAACGGGCAGGTACAATGTTGCCGAGGTGTTGGCAGGCACCGTGCAAGAGTATGATGTGAGGTTACCTGCATCAGCTGTCCAGGCGCTGCGGATGGCACCGTAAGATGAGTGGTAGGTACCGTCGGCCGATGAGTATGTGCCACCGGGCAGGGGCTGCAGAGTGAAGGACTTGTAGCCACGGCCGCTGTCAGAGGTGATACCGAGGTGGTACTCCCATAGCCAAGAGCCTACCGAGCCCAGAGCAAAGTGGTTGAACGAGTTCATTGAGCTCTCGCCACCCTGCTGGAAGGCCAGCTCGTAAGAGTTCCAGCGCTCCCACATAGATGTTGAGCCGAGCTTCACGGGGTAGAGCCACGAAGCGTAATCGGTGCAGGCCAGCATACGGTAAGCCTCATCCACATAGCCGTTGGCTGTAAGTGCGGGCAGGATGTTGGGTGTGCCCGAGAAGCCTGTAGTGATGGTGTAGGCGGGCGATGAGGCTGTGGGGTTCGACTGTGCGGGGTTGCTCATCTGGTCGAAACCACGACGACCCATAACCTTCACTTCGCCCTCGTTACCACTACGTGAGGGAGCTGCTGCCAATTCGGCCAGACGCTTTGCGGCGAAGGCCTTGTAGGTCATACCTGCGTTGGGGCCACTCTGGATTCTCATCTCGTTGCTATAGATGTCGAATGCCAGAGGTGTGGCGTATGATGACTGCGAATCCATCAGGCCACCAATCTCGCCTGTCTGAATAGATATTGAGCGGGTCATACCCGTTGTGGGGTCGATGTAAGCCTCGTTGAAGGCGCGCTTGCCAGCCTCGTAACGCTCGCGAAGCACGGCGGCGTACTCACTCTCGCCAATGGCGTCGGCCATAATCGAGGTGCGATAGACCATCGCAAGGTAGATGGCGTTGTTGCATATATCGCTCGTTGTGCGAGAATCGACGCTAAGCCAGTCGGCAAGGCCGCTTGTGCGTGAAGAGAGGGCCTCGAAGCCGGGAATCTTGTAGTAGTGCATACCGTCCAACCACATCTTCATAGCCTCGAAATTCTCGACGATGATATCGGTGTCGCCATACTGCTGATATACCTGCCAGGGCACCATACATACGGCTGCTGCCCACGTCGTACCATCGGCAAACGAGGCGTCGCGGGTGCGTGAGTAGGTGGGCACGGTGCTGCCGATACCTCCTGCGGGGGCACCATCACGGCCACCCTCGCCCTGATCGTTACGCAGTGCCACCATCCACTGACGGAAGAAGCTCTGCACGTCGGCATTATATGAGGCTGTGCGCGAGTATGCCTGTGCATCGCCCGTCCAGCCCATACGCTCGTTACGCTGGGGACAGTCGGTGGGGATTGAGAAGAAGTTACCCAGCTGACTGCGCTGTATGTTCTTGAAGAGCTGGTTGATCATTGCGCCAGCGCCATCGGTTGTCTGACCCACATACTCACCCGTCACGGGCTCCGACGAGAGGACAATGCTCTGCACATTCTTCAATGGCAGAGGCTCCTTGCGAGAGGGGGTAGTGATCTGCATATAGCGGTAGCCACGATATGTGAAGTGGGGCTCGATTACAACGTCGCGACCCTCGTCAGCCTTCGAGGCGGTGTAGAAGTCGGTTGCCATAGCGGCACGGTAGGTGTCGTGCAAAACACGACCAGCCACGCCAGCACGGTAAGTTCCCTGAGGTCCATACAGCGACTCATATGTCACACCCTCGGGGGTCGCCACATTGGGCGAATCCTCATTACCGGGGTAGATCTCCTCGCCAAAGCGGAGCATAACCACATCACCCTCCTTCAACGCTCCTGCGGGGATCGTTACTGATGGTACGCCCACCATTGCTACGCCCATATCGTAGGTGTATGTAGTGCCTCGCTCGCTGTGGGTCTTCAGCACTCGCTCGGCCGTGCGGCGCTCCACCTCGCGGATGGGACGGTCGCGACGTGCCACGATAGAGAAGTTAATCCACTCGCGCGGTGAGATAACATCGGGCTTGCGCCAAGCTGCGGCATCATAGCCAACCTCGTTCCAGCCTGCGATAGCGGCCTCTTTCTGGGCGTTGTAGCGCTGACCCTGGAACATACTTGCATACTCGATGGGGCCATCCGTAGAGAGCCTCCACGTTGCGGGGTCGGTGACAATGGTCTCGGTCGTGCCATCGGCATAGGTTACGACCATCTTCGCCATAAGGGCCTCGTGGTCGCCCCAGAAGTTATAGTTTGCAGGGGTGAAGGTCATATAACCTGTATAGAAGCCAGGGCCTACGATAGCTCCCAGAGCGTTGTTGCCCTTGCCGAGCATCGAGGTCACGTCGTAGGCGTGGTAAGTAAGAGTCTCACGATACTGGCTCATGCCGGGGTTGAACCAATCCTCGCCCACGCGCTTGCCGTTGATGTAGAACTCATAGACACCCATTGAGGTGATGTATAGCTTGGCCTTTGCAATCTTCTTTGCAGCCGAGAACTCGGTGCGAAGCATCGAAAGTGATGCGTAGTGCGAGGGGTCGGCATAGCCAAATGCGCCACCCTCGACGGTAATCTTGTTGCCTGCAACGCTTACGCCATCGATACCCTTGAAGATGTCGTAGCCAGCGCCTGTAGTGGCATTCATAAGGGCCACCTTCTCACCCTGACCGACGTTCATAATAGCGTAGTCCTCGAACACAGCTTTCGAGCCCTTGGCGGCGGCGAAGCCTACGGAGTTAAGGTTGGGGAAAGTGTTGAAGTTATTGCCCGAGCGACCCAGCGGTGATACTACAAACGATGTCTGCGGACGTGTGCCACGCATACCCAGAGCCACCGCCTCGCCATCGATAGTAAGGGTAAGGTCGCTGGCATTGGCGCTGATGCTGATTGAGTGCTGCTCACGGGCATTTGCCTTAGTAATCAGGCGGTTGAGGTTAGTTGCAGGGTAATCCTTCTGCGAGATAACCATAAAGGGCTTGTCGGCCGTATCGGTTGAGGCGTAGCCTACGCGGTAGATGTTGATCTTTGCACCCTCGGCCTTGCCTACGCCCGCGATGTCGAGCTCAAGGCGAATGTAGTTCTCACCCTCGACGTTGCCCACATTCTGGAACTTATCGCTCAGGCGGAAGTCGTTGGCACCAAAGACAAGCGAAGCGGCTGTACCCTCGGTAATCTGCATCTTGGTGGTGATGTTGAAGAGCAGAGCCGACGCAGCGTCGAGCGCAAACTCCTCACTTCCGATCCACTGCGCACCCGACCACGCTGCCTGCGTTGGGTTCATAAGGCCCGTAGAGAATGACGATGAGGCCTTGAGTGTGCGAGCGTTGTTATCGACCACCTCGACCTGCCAATAGTAATCCTTCTCGGGGGCGAGCTTTTGGGCCGTGCCCGTAGAGCCGTAGAGGATACCCGCCGACTCATCCGATGCCACAACACCGCTATCCCATACTACGCTGTTCATAGCCTTATCCTCGGCCACCACGATGCGATATGATGACTGCGCGGCACCACGCTCCCCAGAGGTCATCGACCACGAAAAGTCGGGTGTCGCACTATCCACAGCCGAAGGCTGCTCGAGAGCTGCTACACGCAGATTCTCCACCGCAGCACCTCCTCCACACGAAACGGCAAAAGTGAGCGCACCAAAGGCTGCACACGCTGCCCAAAAACGAAGTTTTTTCATATTTTGTTATAGGTTAATATTTCTCACTATAACAAAATTAGGAATAAAATTCCAATTATCAAATATTTCGGGCCGAGCGTATAAAAAATGATAGGTGTAATAGGAAAAATTACAACACCCATTACACCTATTTTTCGTTAGTAGAATAATCCTCGCTGCGCAAAGATAGGATAACCGAAATTGAACATCACGTAGAGGTTGTTCTTCGTGTCGAGGTTATACTTCGTCAGCGACAGGCTCACGGGGCCTATGCGGGTGTGGTAGACAAACGAGAAGTCGGTCATATAGTGTATATACTCATTGGCCACCAGCGAGTCGCGCAACATAGCATACATTCCCGCACGCAGGTAGAGGTTGGGCACCAGACGGAACGTAGGCAACACTCCCACGGCCGCATAGCGGTCGGCAAAGAACTCGGGCATATAGAGCATACGCGAGTGGGGCGTGGGGGCAAAGCGGGGCGAGGTGAGAATCGTAGAGTAGGGGTTGCCAAACGATGAGTGGGTGGTATAGACCGCCTCGAGGTTATAACCCACCGAGAACCACCAATCCTTCCAGTTGCTGGGGTAGTGCTCCCACTTGATTTTGGCACCTACCCAAGAGCGTTGCTCACGCTCCCATAGATGGGCTGCGTGGAGTGCCTCATTCTCGTAGCGGTCACGACCTACTACGCCGATGGCCGAAGCCGTGAAGCGGGCTCCGTGGGTGGGGTATTCGATCTTGTCCAGAGTGGAGTATTGGAACTGCAGACGTGAGGACAGAAAGCGGAACTCGTCGTGTGTCGATGGGTTGTCGGGCTCATCGTAACTATCGATGTATGAGTAGAATGAGTAACCGGCATTTACGGCCGCCTCGAACACACTTCGGCGTGTGGTGGCCACACCAAAACCGAGGTGGGCATAGGTCTCGATGGTGCGGGCACTGATGGTATTGCGGGCGGGTGTTACGTTGCCGAACGAGCCTCGCAGGTTAGAGAGCCAAGAGCCCTGCATCGAGTAGTCGAAGTAGGTGGGTGTACGACCCAGGAAGAGGACACGACCGCCAACCTTTACAATCGACGACACGGGACCCAGGAAGAGGTCGGCATAGCTGGTCAGAGCCGTGCGTGCCAGATGGAAATGCGTAACATTGAAGAAGGCCTGATTGAAGACCGTAGAAGATATGTTACCACCCACACGGAAGCGCAGGTTGGGCTTCGCGGCGAGGTTAAGGCTCATCGAGAAGTTCTGCTCCAGCGAGTCGTACTTTACGCTAGGGAAGGCGTGGGTAGTAAAGTCCTCGGTGGTCATCAGCGAGAAGTAACGCTCGCGTACCTCGTCAAACGATATGGTAGCACGCGACTGGCGAGCCTTGTGCGAGAAGTTCATAAACGTGAGGGCATACTCCTCCTCGCGAGGCTCGAGACCCTCGATATCCAACTCATTGAAATTCAACTCGGGGAACGATGCGCGGAACGCCTCACGACGACGCTCCACCTCGGCTGCCGGGCGGCGTGCCTTGACACGCTCCTTGAGGTAAGGCATTGCGGCCATAGCGTCGGCATAGCCCTGCTCGATGGTGGCCTGACCACCTGCAAAGTCGAGCAGCGAAGCACCAATATGGCGTTTAATCATTATACCACGTCTCTCGGGCACGGAGTAGTCGGTGGGTGTGGTTACAAGAGCCATTATCTGCTTCTCGAGCGAAGAGTCCTGCGTAGCAGGAGGGGTGGCATTGAGACACTGCGAGCCGATGAAGAAGTCGGGCTCGAACTCCTCATCGAGGGGTTGCCACGGGAAGTTGTTATATACTCCGCCATCGACCACCACACGGCCATCGCTGTCGGTCACAGGGCGGAAGACCACGGGGTACGACATAGACGCACGCACGGCCAGCGGCAGGTCGCCACGGCGGTAGACAATCTGCTGGTGGGAGTTGATGTCGGCCGCCACCACACGCAGGGGCACCATCAGGCGGTTGAAGTCGCCTCCGGCGGCAGCACCTGCGGCCGAGAAGATGCCGATAAGAGCCATATCTATCTGCGAAGTGTCGACAAAGGAGTAGGGCAACGCCAAGTTGAGCGAGTTACGCTGGTTGAGCGAGTCGCTACGCACGTCGGCATAGACCGAAAACATAGAGGGCAACTCCTGACGCTCGGTGTAGAAGAGTCGGTAGCGGTCGTCAATCCTGCCCGACACCCACTTTTCGACCTCACCCGAGGTGGCTATCGAGGCCATCTCGTCAGCCGTATAGCCTGCGGCATAGAGCGCTCCGATGATGGCGCCCATCGAGGTGCCCGATATGTAGTTGATAGGTATATCGTTCTCCTCCAGAGCCTTAATCACGCCAATATGGTAGAGTCCCTTTGCTCCGCCTCCTGCCAGCACCAATCCTATGCGACCATCGGCGCCTACCTCCTTGAGCGAGCCATCGAGAAGTGCCGAGTCGATGAGCGCAGGGGTGGACTCACCTGACTGCGAACTCCGCTGGCGATGCGACGTGCGCACCTTCGAGCGGTCGCTACGGGCATTGGTCGAGGCCGACTGCGCCACACCATCGAGGGTTGTGAGGCAAAGCAACGATATAATTAGTAGAAAAAAGCGGGCAGTTTTCATATTTTTTAGTAACTTTGCGCGTTATATATACATAACGTTAATGCAAAAATAGTAGAAAATAATATAAAAGCAAAATAGCGATGATTAACAAAATTGACGAACTGCTCAAGCGTGTGGAGGCCTTTGCGCCCACTACAGCCGCCGAGGTGGAGGAGTTCCGTATCAAAATCCTCGGTAAAAAAGGCGAACTTACGGCACTTATGGACGAGTTTAAGAGCGTTCCCGCAGAGCAAAAACGTGAGCTCGGACAGAAAATCAACGCCCTGAAGCAGGCCGCTACGGCTCGCATCAACGAGCTGAAGGCTTCGTTGCAGAGCACAGCCATTAAGAGCGAGTCGATCGACGATATGACTCGTCCCGGCTCGGCATCGGCTGATGGCACTCGCCACCCCATCTCGATTGTGAAGAACCAGATTGTGGAGATCTTCTCACGCCTTGGTTACACCGTAGCCGAGGGTCCCGAAATTGAGGACGACTGGCACGTATTCTCAGCTTTGAACTTCCCTCTCTCGCACCCTGCACGCGATATGCAGGATACATTCTTCGTGGAGAAGGCATCGAACGAGCCCAACGTGAAGGATTTGTTGTTGCGTACACACACATCTTCGATTCAGGTGCGTGCTATGGAGCGTCAGCAGCCCCCCATCCGCATCGTATGCCCCGGCCGTGTGTTCCGTAACGAGGCTATTTCGTACCGTGCACACTGCATCTTCCACCAGGTGGAGGGCTTGTACATCGACGAGAACGTATCGTTTGCCGATATGAAGCAGTCGATTCTATACTTCGCCAAGGAGCTCTTCGGCGAGTCGGCAACGATTCGTATGCGCCCCTCATACTTCCCCTTCACCGAGCCTTCGGCTGAGGTTGACGTGAGCTGTAACCTGTGCGGCGGCAAGGGCTGTAACGTATGTAAGGGTACAGGCTGGTTGGAGATTATGGGTTGCGGTATGGTTGACCCCAATGTCTTGGAGGCCAGCGGCATAGACTCAAAGAAGTACTCGGGCTTCGCCTTTGGTATGGGTGTTGAGCGTATCGCAATGCTGAAGTATGGCGTGAAGGACTTGCGTCTGTACTTCGAGAACGACGTGCGCTTCCTGCACCAGTTCGACTCAGCGTTGTAAATTAGAAATTCAAAAAATCAAAATTATTGACTGCAAGCCGCATATATCGTGCTTTGGTGCTGACCACACTCGTTGCCATACTCCTCGGTGGGTTTATGGCACGAGCTACTGTGGTGAGTAGGGCTTGGGGTGAGCGCGTGGTGCAGGACACCATAATACGCGAACTCGTAGTCCCCGACTCACTCAGAGCCCTATACAAGTACACCGACGCACTGCGTGCGGCAACAATTCATAGCGACACGGCCGAGGCTATGCGCCTCTACCGCGAAGCACTCTCTATCGATGGCAACTACGCCCCTGCGCTCTATCAGGTGGCACAGCAGACGCTGCGCACACAGCCCCAGCAGGCTATGGAGTATGCTCGCAAGGCCTACGAGAGCGACACCACAAATCGCTGGTATGCAACCACTTATGGTCAGTCATTGCTCATCAACAACAAGGGCGACGAGGCACTCGACATCTATCGCCGCCTGATGCGTATCGATAAGCAGAACCCCGACCACTACCGCATCGTGGCCATACTCTACCAGCAACGCCAGCAGCCCTACACGGCTATCTCGGTGCTGGACTCGGCCGATATGCGTTTTGGAACTATTCCTCTGCTGGCCAATATGAAGCGCTCGCTGCTGATCTCGACAGGTCAGATGGACAGAGCCATCAACGAGGCCGAACAGATTGTGGATGCAGCCCCCTACGAGCAGTCTAACATAATCACTCTAGGCGACACCTATCTGGCCGCAGGCAAGGACTCGCTGGCAGGTGTGTCGTACCGCCGTGCGCTGGAGATCGACTCTACGAGCGTGCAGGCGCTGGGTGCCTATGCCGACTACTGCTCGGGACGCAACGATATGCGAAGTTACCTATCGACACTGCGCCTTTTGTATGCACAGCCCGAGTTCCCGCTCGACCGCAAGCTGGAGCTCTTCAACCGCCTCACAGCCGACCGCAAGTTCTATGGCGAGCACTACTTTGCCATCGGTGCTCTGGCCTCGACAATGGCCCTGCACTACCCAATGGACAAGCGAGTGATAGATGCCTACGGCGACCATCTCATAGCAGGTGGCGAGCTCGACGCGGCACTGCACCACTTCAAACTGCATCTTGAGGACGAGCCCCCGCAGCTCGACTACTATATGGCCGTAATCGATATGGAGGAGTACCTGGGTCACGCCGACTCGGTGGACTACTACCTTATGCGTGCCGTGGAGCGTTTCCCGGGCGACCACACCTTCACCATCCGCAAAGCCAATCGACAGTATATTCGTGGCGACCTGCACGGCTCGATTGAGAGTTTCGAGCAGGCTCTCGAGATGGTGCAGAGCGACTCGTTGCGAGGTCAGATTTGGGGATACATAGGCGACACCTACAACGCCATCAAGGAAAGTGTGGAGGCCGAGAAGGCCGACACCACAGGCTACAAGATGCGCCTGAGCGCCAAGAAGGCACAGAAGAAGTGTTTCCAGGCCTACGAGCGTGCGCTTGCGCTCTATGCCGACAACGCTATGGTACTCAACAACTACGCCTACTTCCTCAGCGTCAAGGGCGAGCAGCTGGAGCGTGCCCGCACAATGTCGGAGCGAGCCATCAAACTTGAGCATAACAACGCCACTTATCTGGACACCTACGCCTGGATACTCTACAAGACGGGCAACTACAACGACGCCCGCACATATATGCGTCAGGCACTATCGCTCGACCGCACGGGAAGTGCCGAGTTGCCTTTGCACTATGGCGACATACTCTTCGTGCTGGGAGAGAAGTTTATGGCCGAGACCTACTGGCGCAAGGCTCTGGAGATGGGTGCCGACATCAAGCGCATCGAGCGACGCATAACCCTTGGCAAGGATGCCGAGGCTGGCGTTAGAATTGAGGATATAATTAAAGAATGATGCACTTTCTACGCATACTGACCCTACTTATGGCACTGCTCGTAGCTCTGCCCCGCACCGTGTGTGCGCAGACAGCCGAGGAGAAGGCCCGCATAGCCGAGCAACGCCGCATAGTGGAGCAGCTGGAGCGTGAGGTGGCCGCCAGCGAGAAGGCTCTATCGGCCATCAAGAAGGATAAATCCACAGCCCAGCAGCGTGTGAAGAGCATCACTCGTCAGATTAACTCGCGCAACCAGCTTCTATCGCGCACCGAGCGCGAGATAGGCACCATCGAGCGTAATATCACCCTTAACGACTCGCTCATAGCCAAGACCAATGAGCAGATTCTAAACGAGCGCGAGCGCTATGCCGAGATGGTGCGTGAGGCTTATCGTAACTACAAGCAAAACAATTACATAACATATCTCTTGGCATCGGAGAGTTTTACCGATGCGGCACGTCGCATTGCCAACATACGCGCCGTGGCGGTTCTGCGTGCCGAGCGACTGCACCGCATCGACTCGCTGAGCAAGGCTCTGGATGAGCAGCAACTTTCGCTCACCGCACGTCGCCACTCGCTGGACTCGGTACAACGTCGTGCCGAGGCTCAACGCACCAAGCTGCAGGGCGATGTACGTTCGGCCCAGCAGGCAATGAAGCAACTCACCACACGCGAACAGAAGGCTCTGCGTGATCAGATGGAAAACGAGGAGCGATTGGATGCCGCCATCGACGCCCTGCGTCAGCTGACAAAGGGAAACAAGGAGGGTGCTTCGTTCTCGCGCACCACGTCGAACCTGAACCTGCCCGTAGTGGGTGGTAAGGTGAAGGAGTATAAGGGAAATATGGCCGTCATCACGGGTGCGAAGGGTGCTTCGGTGCGCTCGATATACGATGGCAAGGTGGTGGAGGTAAGACGCAACCGCATATCGGGCAAATATGACGTTTTTGTGGCCCACGGAGAGTATATCACATCGTATGCGGGACTGGATAACGTCACGGTGGCAAAGGATGCCAAAGTGGCTAAAAATGGCACTTTGGGTACCATAGGCGCATCGGTAAATTTGGCCTCGATGACCACCGAGTACCGCGTAGTGTTTGGTATCTACTCGCCAAACCCCAAGGAGACTATGCGTGCAGCCGACTGCTTTAAGAAGAAATAGATTATGATACGCTACTACAACGACTCAACAACATATCGTCTGCGCGAGAAGCGCCGCGTGGCCGCGTGGCTCAAAACAGTGGCCGAGGCCGAGGGTTACACGCTGGGCGATGTGACCTACATATTCTGCTCGGCGGCCGTGCATCGTAAGATGAATATCGACTTCATCGGGCACGACTACTTCACCGATGTGATTACGTTCGACTACAGCGACCGCAAGGGCACACGAGTGGTGAGTGGCGACGTGTTTATCGACGTGGAGACCGTGGCCGACAATGCCCGTATATATGGCGCTACGGCACGCGAGGAGATGCTCCGCGTGGTTGTTCACGGCCTGCTACACCTGTGTGGTCAGAAGGATAAGACTCCCCGAGCCGAGAAGCAGATGCATAAGAAGGAGGATAAGTATCTGAAAGTGTGGCGCGAGAGTCAAACTGAAGTGATTAAAAAGTAGGAAATGTCTATAATTCAGCCAAATACCGACCTTTACGACTACGATATCATAGTCGTTGGCGCAGGTCATGCAGGATGCGAGGCGGCCTCGGCGGCAGCTCGTATGGGCTCGCGCACGCTGTTGCTGACGATGGATATGCAGAAGATAGCCGCAATGTCGTGCAACCCCGCCGTGGGTGGTGTAGCAAAGGGTCAGATTGTGCGCGAGATTGACGCCCTGGGAGGCCGTATGGCACGCATAACCGATCGATCGACCATCCAGTTCCGTATGCTCAACCGCTCGAAGGGAGCCGCTATGTGGAGCCCACGCGCGCAGTGCGATAAGGAACTTTTCAGTCGTCTGTGGCGTCGTGAGTTGGAGAACACGCCCAACCTTTACATATGGCAGGATGCCGCCACGGAACTGTTATTTACTACCCCCGACGAGGGCTCACAGCCACGAATTGCGGGCGTGCGAACACGTATGGGCGTGGAGTTCAAGGCTTGCGCAGTGGTGCTCACGGCCGGTACTTTTTTGGGTGGATTGATGCACTGCGGCGAGAAAAATGCCGAGGGCGGTAGGGCAGGCGACGCTGCCTCGCACGGCATTACGGAGGCACTCACGGAGATTGGTTTCGAGGTTGGACGTATGAAGACGGGCACGCCGGCGCGTATTGACGGCCGCTCGGTGGATTTTTCTCTTTTGGAGGAGCAGCCCGGTGATGCAGAACCTTCAAAATTTTCTTTTTCGGCTGATACTCAGGCTGTTAAAGAGCAGAAACCTTGTTATTTGGTATATACATCAGTGGATGTTCACGACCATCTGCGCACAGGTTTCGACCGCTCACCTCTGTTCAACGGCACTATTCAGGGCATTGGCCCACGCTACTGCCCGAGCATCGAGGACAAGCTCCGCACCTTTGCCGAGAAGGAGCAACACCAGCTCTTCCTCGAGCCCGAGGGATGGGATACGAACGAGTATTATATAAATGGCTTTTCGTCGTCGCTGCCGCAGGAGATTCAGCTAGCGGCCCTCAGGAAGATACGCGGACTGGAGAATGTACACGTCTATCGACCCGGCTACGCCATCGAGTATGACTACTTTCCGCCAACACAGCTCAAGCACTCGTTAGAGACCAAGCTGGTGGAAAACCTCTACTTTGCTGGTCAAGTGAATGGCACCACAGGATACGAGGAGGCCGCAGCACAGGGACTCATTGCGGGTATCAACGCCCACCGACGCTTGCAAGGCGAGGAGGCAGTGGTGCTAAAACGTGATGAGGCATACATCGGTGTGTTGATTGATGACCTGGTGACCAAGGGAGTCGATGAGCCGTATCGTATGTTCACCTCAAGAGCCGAGTACAGAATTTTGCTCCGACAGGATAATGCCGATTTACGTTTGACTCCGCTGGGTCACGAAATTGGACTTATTTCGGAGGAGGAGTGGCTAAAATTCGAAGAAAAAAAATCACTCGTATTTTCGCTTATTTCGTTTGCGCACGAACAGAGTGTCAAAATAACGGAAATTGAGCGTTATTTAAAATCACGCAATTTATCACCAATTTCGCAGGGAAGAAAGCTTTATGCGCTGGTTTCGCGCAACGAATTTACGTTTTCGGAACTTATCGAGGCGTTACCAAAGGTGAAGCGTTTTATCGAAAAGAACAACATCACGCCCGAAATCGTTGAGCAGGCAGAGATTCAAATTAAGTATAAAGGCTACATCGAGCGCGAAAAATTGCTTGCCGAGAAGCTGCACCGACTCGAAAATATTACCATTCCCGATGGCTTCGACTTTATGGCAATGAACGCCCTCACTATCGAGGCACGCCAGAAACTGACGAAGATCCGTCCCCAAACCATTGGTCAGGCATCGCGCATACCAGGCGTTAGCCCAGCGGACATAAATGTGATGCTGATAAAATTTGGCAGATAACAGTTAAGATTATTACAAAAAAAAGAGAGGTCGAATGCCTCTCTTTTTTTATTATGTTCCACGTGGAGCATTAATATTCTCCAATAAATTGTATTAAGAAGAGGGTTTTCAAGGCTTTCGAAGCCCGAGCAACCGCAATTTACTGAAGGCGTAAATGAGGATTGCGAGGGCAAGAGTAACGCAGAAAACACCTTATTAATATAATTTATTCTATTTCTAATGTCCAATTGAACTTATCCTCGCATCGACCATACTGAATATCCTGCAACTTATCATACAAAGCCTTGCAAGTTGCGCCGACAGTCTCTCCATCACCGTAGGTAATTTTCTCCTCAGTGTCGATGTCGAAAATATAACCGATAGGGGAGATAACTGCCGCAGTACCGCAAGCACCAGCCTCCTCAAACGATGATAATTCAGTAACAGGAACGGGGCGCTCCTCGACCTGCAAGCCCATATCCTCGGCCAGAGTACGCAGACTCTTATTGGTGATTGAGGGCAGGATTGAGGGCGATTTGGGAGTAATATACTTACCATCCTTAATACCAAAGAAGTTGGCAGCACCGCACTCCTCGATATATTTATGCTCGGTTGCATCGAGATACATCACATTAGAATAACCCAATGTGTGAGCCTTCTCGCCCGAAAGAATCGACGATGCGTAGTTACCACCAGCCTTAATATCGCCTGTTCCACGTGGAGCAGCACGATCCTGAACACGGTCGATGATAACCTTGATAGGCTTCATACCACCCTTAAAATAGGCACCAACGGGCGAACAGAAGACAATAAACATTGCCTCTTGCGACGCCTTAACGCCGATACCAACCTTTGTGCCGAGCAACACGGGACGAATATACAACGAAGCGCCCGACTCATAAGGAGGCACGAACTCGATATTTCGCTTTACAACCTCATAGCAAGCCTTCACAAACATATCGACAGTAGGGGCGGGTAAGCACAACTTCTCGGCCGACGACTGCATACGACGTGCATTCTCATCAACACGGAACAGACGCACCTTGCCATCCTCGCCACGAAAAGCCTTCAAACCCTCGAAGCACTCCAAACCATAGTGCAAGCAAGTAGTTGCCATATGCATATTAATATACTCGTTATCGGTATATTCCAACTCACTCCAAGCGCCATCCTTATAATATGCACGCACGTTGCAGTTGGTAGGCATATAATCGAAACCTATATTATTCCAATCTATATTACTCATAACCCAACTGATATTAAAATTTTAGTATAAATTATATGTTCCACGTGGAACTATCCCACGATAGCACCATTATTGGTCTTATGCTCGGGTGCAAGCAACTCAAGCTTACCCGATGCATCCTCGGCCATAAGAATCATACCCTGCGATACGATGCCACGCATCTCGCGCGGTGCGAGGTTAACCAATACCAACACCTGACGGCCGATAAGCTCCTCGCAAGTGAAGTGCTCGGCAATACCCGACACGATGGTGCGCTTGTCGATACCGGTATCAACTGTAAGCTTCAATAGCTTCTTGGTCTTTGCTACCTTCTCGGCTGCGAGGATGGTAGATACGCGGATATCCATCTTCTGGAACTCGTCGAATGTACACTCAGCCTTCTGCTCGGTTACATTCTCGGCAGCGGCAGCAGCGGCATTGGCAGCCTTGATGTCGGCCAGACGCTTGAGCTGTGCCTCGATAACATCGTCCTCGATCTTCTCGAAGAGTAGGGTAGCCTCACCGATAGTGTGACCCTCGGCGATGAGCGACATCGAACCAAGATTATCCCAACCAAACTTCTCAACTGCGAACATCTTCAAAATCTTATCCGAAGAGAAGGGCATAAAGGGCTCGATAGCGATAGTAATGTTGGCAGTAATCTGCAATGCAATGTTAAGAATAGTCTTTACGCGCTCGGGGTCGGTCTTCACCACCTTCCAAGGCTCGGTGTCGGCCAGATACTTATTACCGATACGGGCAAAGTTCATTGCATCCTTCAACGCCTCGCGGAAGCGGTAATTCTCGATGTTTGACTCCAAAGATGACTTGATACCCGACAACTCGGCAATTGTATCGCGGTCATAATCAGTGAGTTCGCCACAAGCAGGAACAACACCATTATAATATTTCTTTGTAAGTACCAAAGCACGGTTTACGAAGTTACCAAGGATAGCCACCAGCTCGTTGTTGTTGCGTGCCTGGAAATCCTTCCAAGTAAAGTCGTTATCCTTAGTCTCGGGAGCGTTGGCGCAAAGTACATAGCGAAGAACATCCTCCTTGCCGGGGAACTCATCAAGATACTCGTGCAACCATACGGCCCAGTTCTTCGATGTAGAGATCTTGTCGCCCTCCAAGTTAAGGAACTCGTTGGCGGGTACGTTCTCGGGCAGGATGTAGTCGCCGTGAGCCTTCAACATCGAGGGGAAAACGATGCAGTGGAATACGATGTTGTCCTTACCAATGAAGTGTACCATCTTGGTCTCCTCATCCTTCCAGTATTTCTCCCAATCGGGTGTAAGGTCCTTAGTAGCAGAGATATATCCGATAGGTGCGTCAAACCAAACATACAACACCTTACCCTCCTCGCCCTCGACAGGCACGGGAATACCCCAATCCAAATCGCGGCTTACGGCACGAGGCTGAAGACCTGTATCGAGCCAAGACTTACACTGGCCATATACGTTTGACTTCCACTCCTTGTGACCCTCCAAAATCCACTCACGAAGGAATGAATCGTACTGATCCAAAGGCAGATACCAATGCTTTGTAGCCTTCTTCACGGGTACCGCACCCGATAGTTTCGACTTGGGGTTGATAAGCTCGTCGGGCGAGAGTGTAGAACCGCACTTCTCGCACTGGTCGCCATAGGCACCCTCGCTCTGGCAGCGGGGACAAGTACCTACGATGTAGCGGTCGGCCAGGAACTGCTTTGCCTCCTCGTCGTAGAACTGCTCAGAGGTCTGCTCGATGAACTTACCCTCGTCGTATAGCTTGCGGAAAAAGTCTGATGCCGTAACACGGTGAGTGGGTGATGATGTGCGTGAGTAGATATCGAACGACATACCAAGGCGTGCAAAAGCATCCTTGATGATGGCGTGATAACGATCGACAACATCCTGCGGAGTGATACCCTCCTTGCGTGCCTTGATGGTGATGGGCACACCGTGCTCGTCGCTACCGCACACCGAGATTACATCGTTGCCACGCAGGCGCTGGTAGCGGGCATATATATCCGACGGCACATATACACCAGCCAGGTGGCCAATATGCACAGGGCCGTGGGCATAGGGCAGAGCCGAAGAGATAAGGTATCGTCTAAATTTTTTCTCTGACATATTATTATTGTTTTTATTTATATTTTTTTCTCTATTGATTAGTTCATAAGGTAGATAGTGCCCACCTTGTTCTCTGATCACTCGACGTTTTATGGCCTAAGCCCCGAGAGCGTGAGTACACAATAGTCGAACTTATGACAAAAATACAACATTTTCAGGCAAATTATCCCATTGAGTCTATATTTTTTTTATCCTCACTTGCTCCTCGCTCTCTATTGGCTTTTATTACTCGCTTTTTTGGGATTTATAAGGGTAGATTTTACTAAAGTAAAATAAGGCCTTTTCATAGGGTTTATTCGCTCGGCGGACCATCTTCCACCACACCCGCTTAGGCTCAAAATTTAGGCTCAAAACTAGGCTCTGCGAGCTTATATTTTCCGTAGCCACGACAAGAAGCGAACAAAGAGGAGGGTGAAAGCAAGCCTCAGGCCGGCGAGCTTCGAAAAAAAAGTTTTTTTCGCTCTTATATCTTCTATCTTCAAAGTCTTCGACGAGTGCTCTATTATTTTTCTCTTTTTCCATCCGCAGTTCTTCGATCGAGTCAGCCGTTGTGGGTTGTCAACAGATTTTATTATTATTTTTATATATTTTTTAATTTAAATTAATAAATAGTAATATAAATATGCGTGTTGATAGTGTTGATATCTTTTTTCTAAAATAGTTTTGCACACCCTCTAACACTTTTTCAACATAGTTGTTTTTATCATTGT
>JAZQSN010000076.1:0-2528 GCA_045630065.1 Alistipes sp. | reverse complement strand
GTTGATTCAAGACTCGTCACTCGCGCGCCTCTCGACCGACTATCACAAGTTGAAAGATAACATCATCTACGACTCGAAACTCGACCCTACGGTCAAGGCGTTGTTTGGCGATGATGCCACAATCAATGGCACCTGGTCGCCCGAGCTGCACCACTTTTCGGAGGAGGAGTTCCCTGGAATGTCGGGCTGGTATCTCTATTTTGCCCTGCGCAAAAAGGTGGTCGAGAATGGCAGAACATCGAGTCGCACAATCAAGACCGTAGTGTTGAAATCGCTCAGTGGCGAGATTCAAGGACCTTATGGCAACCCCGTAACTAAAGGCGAGCATCACACCCAACCACTCCTGAACGAGCGTGGCGAGGTGCTTGACACTTGGTGCGTGGGCGCAAGCATACTGCGCATCCCCTCGGGCAAATATCGCGGAGTCTACCTCACGTGGGTCGAGGAGGTAGGTCGCGGTGAGGGCTTGGGCAAGTTCTACCAGAAGATTATGATTTCGCGCATTTCGTCGCCTTGGCAAATCAAGGGCGAGAGCGGCATCGTCACTACTCCGACACAGAAGTGGGAGTTCCGCGGCTCGAGCAAGACCCACCCTCGCGTGGTGGAGGGTGCTACGGCGGTATATGGCGACAAGGGCGAGGTCTACATCACCTATAGTGGTAGTGGCTACTGGTCGGACTACGGACTCGGACAGCTCACCCTACGTCGTGAACGAGGCAACTACGCCAACCCATTGCTGACTGATTCGTGGATAAAGTATAACCGCAACCCAATATTCACCGCCGTAGGTAGCGAGGGGCTGCGCGGTGCTGGTCACGCATTCTTCCTCAAGGATGCCAAGGGCAAACGTTTCTTCTGCTACCACGCGTACCCTGTTGTTGATGGCAAGAAGGCGAAGTGGCGCAACACCTATATCGAGCCTTACCGCATCGACTACTCCACCTCAAACCCCACAGCACCCGAGGGCATACTGCGAATGGGCAATATGGGCGACGGCATCTGCGCCCCAACTAACTCAAAGATAAAGTTTAAGGAGTAGAGTGGCGCAATCTTTCTATACATACACACCGCACAAAAAAATAATGACGACATCTCTGCCGTCATTATTTATATAAAATTGCATTACCCCGTCAATAGGAGTGTGATAAAAGGATGAATTTCAAGGCTTGCGAAGTTTTGCAAAGCGGAGCATACTCGACGTATGTGAGCATTTGCAAAGCGAGCGTAACGCAGAAATTCGCCTTTTTGCACACTACTATGCTACGTAGTAGTGCGACGCAAGCTCCACAAACGACGCCACCTGCTCGTCAATCCAAGCCTGGTCGCGACCGAGCTCCTCTGCAAGAATCTGAGCTACGCGTGGAGCAGCCTTCTGAGCCTCGCGAGCATCAACGAAGAGGAGACGAACACGACGTGCGAGAACGTCATCCACGGTGAGAGCCATCTCGTGACGAATTGCCCAGAGTACCTCAGCTACGGTGTAGTCGTACTTCTCCGAGAGCTCCGCGCCGAGTGCTGGATTCTCCTTAATCATATTGAGGATTGCTGGCTCGTCAGCACCGTAAACATACATATGGTCTGCGAGGTTTGGATTTGGACGCCAGCCGTGCACCTTCAACTTGCGAGTTACACACTTGCGCTTCTCAACCTTGCCCATCTTGATAGCCTTATCAACAGTATCCTCAGCCATCTTACGGTATGAAGTCCACTTACCACCAGTGATAGTGATGAGGTCGTTGTCCGAAACTACAACCTTGTGCGAACGAGAAACCTCCTTCGACTTCTTACCCTCCTTCTTAGGCGCTGCGAGTGGACGCTGACCTGCGAATACCGAAACGATGTCGGCGCGAGTAGGAGCTGGAGTCATATAGTGGCTCGCAGTCTCGAGGATGAAGTCAATCTCCTCGTCGAGTGGACGTGGCTCGCTCTCAGCAGTTGGACGCTGAATATCGGTAGTACCAACAACTACCTTATCGTGCCAAGGCACTGCGAAGAGTACGCGACCGTCCGAAGTCTTTGGAACCATAATAGCGTAGTCGCTCTGCAAGAACTTCATATCGAGAACGATGTGAACACCCTGCGAAGGAACAACCATCTTAGCCTCACCTGGCTTATCCATCTGGAGCACCTCGTCAACGAAGCAACCTGCAGCGTTGATAACAGCCTTAGCCTTTACGGTGTACTCCTTGCCCGAGATAAGATCCTTAGCTACAACGCCGCAAACCTTACCCTCGTTGTCGTGCAATACGTTAACAACCTCAGTGCGGTTAGCAACAACACCACCCTGCTCAACGCAAGTCTGTGCCAAGTTGCAAGCCATACGAGCATCATCGAACTGTCCGTCGTGGTAAACAACACCACCCTTCAAACCCTCAGCAACAGATGTTGGGAGGTACTTGCGAAGAGTCTTTGCTGTGATGAAACGCGAACGACCATAACCGAATCCAAACGAAAGGATATCGTAGAAGGTCAAACCGCAGAAGTAGAGGAAGTTCTCCCAGTGGCTGTAGTTCGAGATAACGAAAGCC
>JAZQSN010000075.1:0-16596 GCA_045630065.1 Alistipes sp. | reverse complement strand
CACAACTCGAAAGAGTTACCGTGGTCGAGGTGAAGAACGATAGGAATGTTCTTACCCATCTCCTTAGCGAACTCAACAGCACCCTGAGCCATGTAACGCAACAGAGTCTGGTTAGCGTAGTTACGAGCACCAGAAGAAACCTGGAGGATAACGGGTGAAGAGCACTCTACACAAGCAGAGATGATTGCCTGCATCTGCTCCATGTTGTTGAAGTTGAACGCGGGAATCGCGTAACCACCTTCGATTGCCTTCTTAAACATCTCACGAGTGTTCACAAGGCCGAGATCTTTGTAAGAAATCATAGTTTTACTTTAGTTATGAATTAGTGAATATATTTTCGTATTCGATTATTGTGCGCAAATATACAAATTAATTGATTTCGTTGCAAGTATTTTTCTCACAATATCACACACTTCGGCTCTGAAGTCGCCCGACACAGGGGCAAATCACTTCACGAAGAAAAAAAATCATTTTTCACCCTGCTGGGGCGTCAAAAAAGAGGTATATTTGTAAAAGGTTATGCCCAAGGCCGACCTCGCAACCGAAAAAACTAAAAACAGACATACTTATGAAACGATTTCTAACCCTCGCCATTGCGCTGTGCATCTGCACGCTGGCCGTGGCACAAACCTCAGTAACATCACTAAAGGTCAACCGTATGAGCTCACCCCAAGGCGTGGCCGACAGCACCCCTTCGCTGAGTTGGATAATAGAGAATCCCTCGCGTGGCATCGTGCAGACAGCCTACGAGATATCGGTCTACGAAGGCAGCCAGCGCATATGGAACACAGGCAAGGTGGCATCCGACACCTCGACAGGCGTAGAGTATGCAGGACCCGCGCTTAAGTCGGGTACCCGCTACCAATGGCAGGTCAGAGTATGGGACAACACGGGCAAGGCATCGAAGTGGAGCGCCCGTGCCGAGTGGCTCTCCGGAATGCTCTCCCCTAGCGAGTGGCAGGCCAAGTGGATTGAGCCCACGGAGCAGGGCTCGGCCTCTCCCCTACTGCGTCGTGAGTTTACGCTCTCGAAGCCCGTTGCCTCGGCTGTGGCCTACATCACCGCTCACGGAATGTATGAGGCAGCAATCAACGGAGCCAAGGTTGGCGATGCACTCTACGCCCCTGGCTGGACCACATATCACCACCGCCTGCAGTATCAGGCCTACGATGTTACCGATATGCTCGTCAAGGGCAAGAACGCCTTCGGCATTATGCTCGGTCAGGGATGGTATCATAGCGTACTGGGTTGGGCGGCTGACAGCGGTCGCACGACATACCAGATTAAGACAATGGGCGCACTGGCGCAGATTGTAGTAAAGTATAAGGATGGCACACAGGAGATTATCTCAACTGACAACGAGTGGAAGTCATCAACGGGCGAGATTCTCCTCTCGACTATCTACGATGGTGAGACGGTAGACGCCCGCAAGGCACAAAAGGGCTGGACAACGGCCGGCTTCGATGATACGGCGTGGCAGAAGGTGCGTGTAGCCGACTACTCGCTCTCGGATCTTGTACCCTCGGAGAGTGAGCCTGTGGTAAAACACAAGGTGATGAAACCTGTAGCCGTAATCACCACTCCCAAGGGCGAGAAGGTGCTGGACTTCGGACAGAATCTGGTGGGCCGTGAGATTGTCACCTACAAGGGTAAGGCTGGTCAGAAGATTACCATTTCGCACGCTGAGGTTTTGGACGAGAATGGCAACTTCTACACCGTAAACCTCCGCTCGGCCAAGGCGCAGAGCAACTATATATGCAGTGGCGAGGAAGACCGTTTCGAGCCCACGTTCACCTTCTACGGTTTCCGTTACCTGAAGGTGGAGGGCATTGATGGCGAGCTCAACCCCGATAACTTCCAGGCGGCCGTTATCTTCTCCGACATTGCCGAGAATGGTAATTTTTCGTCGTCGAACGCTATGGTAAATCAGTTGCAGAGCAACATTCAGTGGGGACTTATGGGTAACTTCCTCGATGTGCCGACCGACTGCCCTCAGCGCGACGAGCGTCTTGGCTGGACGGGCGATGCGCAGGTATTCTTCCGCACGGCTACATTCAACCGCAATGTGCAGAACTTTTTCCGTAAGTGGTTAAAGGACTTAGCTTTGGATCAGGCCGAGGATGGCCGTGTGACAGATATAGTTCCCAATCTAAGAGGCCTTGTGGGTCAGGGCCGAGTGGGCTGGGCCGATGCGGCAACAATCATCCCCTGGCAGCACTATATGGCCTATGGCGATAAGTCGATTCTCGAGCAACAGTGGGAGAGTATGAAGGCGTGGGTTGATTATGTTATCAGCCAAAGCCCCGGCTACCTATGGAATACGGGCTGGCACTACGGCGACTGGTTGTTCTATAGCGTAAATAACGACAATGCAGGTAACTCGGCCGTAACCTATACGCCGCTTGTGCAGCAGTGTTTCTTCGCTAATTCGGCCACTATCATGAGCAAGGCTGCCGAGGTGCTGGGTAAAGATAAGGATGCGGCCTATTATGCCGACGTGGCTCATAAGGCAAAGGAGGCTTTCTGCGAGAACTACTTAACACCTGCGGGTATGCTCGTCTCATCGACACAGACGGCCTATGTCTTGGCTCTTCACTTCGATATGCTGCCCGAGGCGATGCGCCCGCTGGCGGCTAAGCACTTGGCGGCCAATGTCGAGAAGTATGGCCACATCACAACAGGATTCCTCGGCACGCCCTACATCTGCCACGTGCTGACCGATAATGGCTACAACGACCTTGCCTACAAGCTTCTTCTGCGCGAGCAGTACCCTGGCTGGTTGTATCCCGTGACGATGGGTGCAACGACTATTTGGGAACGCTGGAACTCTATGATGCCCGACCGCACAATTCCCGATAATGGTATGAACTCGTTCAACCACTACTCGTATGGTGCTATCGGCGACTGGTTGTACCGTGATGCTGTGGGTCTGCACGAGACCTCGGCAGGTTTTAAGACTATGGCCATTAAGCCTCATCCTGGAGCCGACTTCACGCAGATGCGTGCCGAGCAGCAGACTCCTTACGGTCGTGCCGTAGCCGAGTGGCGCAAGGAGAATGGTACATTTGCGCTCGATGTGGTAATCCCCGTCAACACTACGGCCGAGGTGTATGTACCCTCATCATCTGAGCAGAGCGTAATGCTCGATGGCGTAGCAGCTACTGCATCGAAGGATATCAAGGTGCTGGAATATGTCGATGGCTATACCCGCATCAGCATTGGCTCGGGACACTACACCTTTGTAGCCAAGTAACGTTTAAAGCATAGAAGACAGATGAGGCAAGCTGTGCGGAGGATAAAAACTGCGGCTTGCCTCATTTTTTTGCCACTTTTGTACTCAAACCATTGTTATTTTGTACCTTTGCGGAGTAAGATGTAAAAGATATGGAGCGACATATAGATATAAACGATTTCGACTACCCTCTGCCCGATGAGCGCATTGCCAAGTTCCCATTGGAGCGTCGCAACGACTCAAAGTTGCTCATATACCGCAATGGTAGTATCGAGCAGAGCCACTTCCGCTCACTTGCCGAGCACCTGCCTGCCAATTCGTTACTGGTCTTCAACAACACAAAGGTTATTCGTGCACGATTGATTATGCACAAGGAGTCGGGAGCCCGCATCGAGGTTTTCTGCCTCGAGCCACACACCCCCTCGGACTACGAGCGTGCCTTTGCCATCAAAGGGGCTTGCGAATGGGATTGCATCGTAGGCAATGTAAAGAAGTGGAAACAGGGCAATGTGGTTATCAACTTCGACTACAACGACTCGCCCTACACCCTGCGTGCCAAGATTGTTGAGCGTGGCACACGCGAGCACAAGGTGCGATTTGAGTGGGATGCCGACCTTACATTCGGACAACTACTCGAGCATCTGGGACGTATTCCCATTCCGCCATATCTCAACCGCGAGAGCGAGGAGATTGATCTCTCGCGTTACCAGACCGTATACTCGAAGTTCGAGGGCTCGGTTGCCGCACCTACGGCCGGCCTTCACTTTACCGACGATATGATTGCGCAAATGCGTGCCGAGGGCTTTGGCTTCGACGAGGTTACACTGCACGTGGGTGCCGGCACGTTCCTGCCCGTGAAGAGCGACAACGCCGCCGAACACCCTATGCACACCGAGCATTTTGAGATAAGCCTTGCGACACTCGAAAACCTACTCGCCCACTGCTCTCGCATCACGGCTGTAGGTACTACATCGGTTCGCACACTCGAGTCGCTACCCGTACTGGCTTGGCGCATACGCCAGAGCGGAAGCCCCCACACCGAGCAGGTGGTGGGGCAATGGGAGAGTTACGACCTGCCATCCGACTACTCAACACGCGATGTGCTGGATGATTTGATTGGATATATGCGCCGCGAGAAGATTGAGCGAATGAAGGCCGCCACGCAGATTATGATTACGCCGCTCGGCTTCCGCTTCCGCATCGTAGATCGCATAATCACCAACTTTCACCAGCCAAAATCGACCCTACTACTGCTGGTATCAGCCTATGTGGGTGATGATTGGCGACGCATCTACGACTACGCTCTGGAGAACGACTTCAGATTCCTATCCTATGGCGACTCGTCGCTACTGATATGCCAGAAATAAGAAAAGGGTGCTTAACCAAATGGTAGCACCCTTTTTCTATTATGGAAGATTTTCTGCCTGATTAAATAAACTCTATCTCATAAGCTCCTCCCATATATCCCGCCTCAACGGTATACTGAATAGCAGAGGGAGAGAAACGCTCCTCAAAGAAGGCGTGGCAATGGCCACAGAGGATAGCTTTCAGCAGAGGTTGCTCCTTGAGCCACGCAATGAAATCGAGCGTAGACTGCTCGGCACGCTGCTGCACGGTGCGGTTACGCCACTGCTCCGAGGCAGGATGCGAGGGGTTGTGCTGATAGGTCTCGGTAATAGAGAGAGGAGCACCCGTCATATAACCGGCAACTCCGCCATTCGATTTTAGATTTGCCTTGCAGTGCTCGGGAGTATAAAGAGGCACGTGGCACATAAGCACGATGGGCATACCCTTGGCCACCTCGCGCTTAACGGCTTCGTGCTGCTCAACTGTAACGTTGTAATAGCCATCATCAATGGCTACAAAGTTCACTCCATTTATCACGCGTGAGGCTACAGTCAAATCGTTAGGGAAGGCTGACTGCACCCTATTAAGACTCTGCATTCTATATGCCGCATCCTCCTTTGCCTCGCCCACATACTGCGAGTATTCGTGATTTCCTGCCGAGGCATACCAATTGCTTGTGCCCAAACTATCGCGTATATAGTCGATGTTGGCCTCGCTGACAAAATCCTGCAAATCGCCCGTATGCAAAAGTATCAGGTTATTTTCACGCACATATTGCAGCGCAGCATTAAAGTAGCGCTCCGCCTCGGGGAAGACCTTGAGGCGTGAGGCCGCAAGCGAGTGCTTACGCTCGTTATCGCGGCTATCTACGCGTGTAAGGTGCGTATCAGAGAGATGCAGAGCCTTGAAAGGCTTTGAAGCACCTACGGGGATGGTAAGGCGTCGGATGGTCTTGAGTGTAGTATCGGTTGCTGGCTCCTTAGGGCCGGCCAGCAGAGTCTCGGGGAGTTGTGAGGCGATAAACATTCCGCCCGACAGGCGTAAAAAATCTTTACGTTTCATGGTTTTAGGGTTTACACAAAATTACAAAAAAAAAGGCATTCGCAAAGATTGCAAATGCCTTAATTTTCTATATTTTTCCTACGCCTTATGCCGAAGCAGTCTCCTTCTTGCGAGACTTCTTTGCAGCGCAAGCCTTCTCAACCTCGATCTCGAAGTCAGAAAGAACGTTCATATAGTTGATAAACGCCTCATAAGACGAGCCATAGGGGTTGAAGTATGAGTGTACGTCACCGTCAGAGAGCCACTTGGTTGCCATATAGTAGAAGTGATCCGAGGTCTGCATAAAGTTCCACACATACTCGAAATCGGCGTTCTTCAACGACTTAACCTTATCCTTCAAAGCATAGAGCTTAGAGAATGCCTCGTTCTGCAACTCGTTACCGAGCCAAGCAGTTACATCGCGCTCCTCGTCAGCCCACGACATAACGTGAGGACAATGCAATACGCCTACGGGCTGTGACGACTTAGCAGCCTCGCTAATAGTTGCGAAGCAAGTATCACCCTGCTTGAGGATAGCCTTAGGCAGCGCCTTCACGAAGTCGAAGATACCGGTTGTGGCCTTCTGGTGCTCACCAAAGGTCTCATAGTCCATAAAGAGGTTAACAACATCGCCATTATCCTCCTTAACCC
Organism: Alistipes sp.; assembly: GCA_045630065.1. Lineage (GTDB taxonomy): Bacteria > Bacteroidota > Bacteroidia > Bacteroidales > Rikenellaceae > Alistipes. The sequence goes on along the minus strand of JAZQSN010000075.1, from coordinate 10,325 downwards.
AATGCGCGAACTTGTCGGCAGTCAAAGGATACTGATCCCAGCCCTGGTTAGAGAAGCGGAAAGCAATATCGTCTGAGAGCTTGTAGTTACGCAACAACACGCGCAAGCTATTGTCGATAGAGTTGGTGTAGATGTAGTTGGGTGACTTCCAACCCATAACGTGCTTTGCACCCTCGGCCAAGATAGTCTTGAAACCAAGGCCTGCAACCATCTCACCAATCTGGTCAGAGTAGATAAGCTCGGTATTGCGGAATGCAACGGGCTTCTTGCCGAACTCCTCCTTAATCATCTTGGTGTGGAGCTTAACCTGCTCAACGAAATCCTCCTTTGATGAGAGGGCTGCCAAAGAGTGTGAGTAGGTCTCGGCCAAGAACTCAACGCAACCTGTGTCGGCCAAAGCACGGAATGAATCGAGCACCTCGGGGGCATAGGCACGGAACTGCTCAACGGCAGAACCAGTGATTGAGAACGAGCACTTGAAAGCACCCTTATTCTCCTTGATGAGCTTGAGCAACAGTGCATTCATCGGGAGGTAGCACTGACGTGCAACCTTCTGCATGATGGCACGGTTGGTGAAGTCATCGAGGTAGTTGTGATCCTTACCGATATTGAAGAAGCGATAAACCTTCATACGCCACGGCTGGTGCACCTGAAAATATAAGCAAACAGTTTTCATATCTTGTGTTTTTATTATTTTGCACATTCGTTAATAGCATCCTCATACACGGTCTTGATCTTTGCAGCGGCATTGTTCCACTTCAAACCGGTAACCTCCTCGAGTCCCTTCTCAGAGAACATCTTTGCCAAGGCGGGATACTTCACAAAACCATAGATGGCGTCAGCCATAGCATCTACATCCCAGTAATCGACCTTAACGGCGTAGTCCACCACCTCAGCCACACCACTCTGCTTCGAGATAATCGAAGGCACATTGGCGCGCATAGCCTCCAGAGGTGAGATACCGAAAGGCTCCGATACCGAAGGCATAATATACACATCAGAGAGCTGGAACATCTTATGCACATCGTCACCCTTCAAGAAACCTGTGAAGTGGAAACGGTCGGCAATACCCAGACGAGCCACACGGCGGATGACGTGGTTCATCATATCACCCGAACCAGCCATCACAAAGCGTACGTTAGGAACACGCTTCAACACCTTGGCAGCAGCCTCAACAAAGTAGTCGGGACCCTTCTGGAAGGTGATACGTCCGAGGAAAGTTACAATCTTATCGGTCACACCACGCTCGGGCAGCTCGTTCTCCTTCTCGGCGAAGCGCACAGCGTTGTGAACCGTTACTACCTTCTCGGCAGGGATGTTATACTTCTCGATTACAATCTTGCGAGTAAGATTCGATACTGCAATAACTCTATCGGCAGCGGCCATACCGGCACGCTCGATCTCGTAAACGCGAGTATCTATATTATCGCTCGACGAGCGGTCGAACGACGTAGCGTGCATATGTACAACCAGGGGTTTACCCGACACACGCTTTGCAGCGATACCAGCAAAGTAGGTAAGCCAGTCGTGGGCGTGGATAACGTCGAACTGACCCTCCAACTGACGAGCTACCTCGGCAGCAACGACAGCGTAACGAGCAACCTCCTCCATCAGGTTAGCACCATACTTACCCGAGAAGGTGTAGCGCTGAGTCCAGCTATCGCCCTCCTTCTCCCAGAACTTGCGTCCTGTGCGCTCGTAACCCTCACGATAGGTTGCGAACTCCTCGGGAGAGATATAGGGAACCATATTCGAGTCGATGTGAATGAACGATATCTTACGCATAATATCCTCAGCACCCTCGATCGAAGAATCGCAGTAGCGAGCCTCCACATCGCTGGCATTAACGACCTTCACAAATCGCTCATCCTCGTCACCCGACGCCTTGGGCATCACAAAGATAACCTCAACATCGTTACGCGCCAGACCACGGGTCATACCATAACAAGCAGTACCCAGACCACCGGCAATATGAGGCGGGAACTCCCAACCAAACATTAATACTCTCATCCTATAATCGTTTTATCTATTTCTTCCTATTTCTTCTTGCGTACACACGTCTTTGCGGGTTTCTCGCCCTTATCCTTGGCCACCTTCTTGCGCCACTCCTCAATCAACGAGTGGATATAGAGCAATCCACCTACGCTGGTAGCCTGTGAAGTGCAGCCACGAGCACGGAACGGGGGATCACCCTCGAAGCACTCGCTCACCGAGCCGATGCAGGCGGTCTGGATATCCTCCTCGAAGCCACTGAGCAACTCCTCAGCAGTGGGCAGGAAACGCTCGCCACCGATTGCAAAGCAACTCTTTGCGTAGAACATCAAAGGCCACACCCAAGTAGAGCCGTTACGGCTTGCCAAATCCTGCGAACGCTGGTCCTCGGCATATGAAGGCTCATAGAAGGGGTTATGCGGTGAGAGTGAACGAACACCACGCGGGGTGAGCAAGTGACGGCGTACTACACCAAGTACCTCCATCATCTGCTCCTCGTTGAGCATAGTGTAATCCAAACCACATACCACAAGCATATTTGCACGGCGGTATTTATTAACTTCGTAGTCGTTTACGTAGTCGGCCAAGTAGCCCTCCTCCAACCAGAACTTGTCGATAAACGACTGCTTGGTCTTCTCAGGCATATCGGCCCAACGCTGAACGAACTCCTTATCCTTATATTTACGAGCCAAAGCTAGGGTATAACATACGGCATTATACCACAAAGCCTCGATCTCAACGGCATAACCTGCGCGCTGTGCCACGGGACGGCCATCGACCTTGGTATTCATCCAAGTGAGGCACTCACCCTCGGCAGCAGCCCAGATAAGGCCATTGTCGTGCAGACGAATGCGGTCGCCAAAACCACGGCGGTATGCCTCCAAAACTGACTTCATAGCCTCGCCATAGCGCTCCCACAACTTCTTCGATGTGATATGCTTCTCCAGATTCTGCAGAGTCCAGAAGAACCACAGCGGAGCGTCTGCTGCGCCCCACGCCGAAGCCGAACCGGCAAAATCGCCGTCGTGCATCTGGCTAACCATCGTGTCGAGGATATCCATACAATCCTCCTTATATTTCTGCTCAAGCACAATACCGGGAAGCGAAATAAATGTATCGCGACCTACGGTACCATACCAAGGATAGCCGGCAATCATCTCGGTACGACCGCCCGGACGACGAACAACAAACTGACGTGCCGAGTGATGCAAGCAGCTCAGGAAGTCAATCTTGTGTGTGCGTCGAGCAATCGAAGCCTCGTAAATCTGCGAGATGGTCTCGTTGGTTGCCATCTCGTCGGTTGCAGCCGAGAAGATAATGCTCTCGCCCTTCTTGATAGGCATCTCAAAGTATCCCGTAGTGAGCAAATCCTCGTGACCATCGTAGCCACGCTTAATCTCCTCGGGATACTCGAAATCGTAGTACCAATCGGGGGCTGCTACGAACTCCGCCTCGCTCTTGTTAGTCTGCAGATAGAGCCAGGGGAAGCCCTCGTAGAGTTTGCACTTAACACCGCCCGAAATGGGATACGAACGACCGTTAGCCTCCATATTTGCCTTCGACAACGAATGCTTGTTACGGAAGGCGAAGAAGGGACGCAGACGGAGCGTAGTATCGGAGTGAGCATCGACAAGCGTGTAACGAATCATCAACTGTGTGCGCTTGTGAATCCACAGCAACTCCTTACGCAGGATAACGCCACCCACACGATAGGTAATCGTAGGAGTGGGTGTATACTCGAAATCGGTAATGTATTTGTGACCACGGGGTTCGTACACGCCGCGGTAGCGGTGCAAAGCCAAATTGAACGACTGGTCGTGCTGGATGATTGTCTCGTCGAGCGAAGAGAGCAACACGTAAGCCTCATCGGTCGCATCGATAGGAGCCACCATCAAGCCGTGGTACTTGCGAGTATTACAGCACACGATGGTGGTACTCATATAACCACCCTTGCGGTCGGTAGCCAGCATTTCGCGTTGCAACGAATACTCCAGATTACCCAACTCACTCTTGTCAAATGTTAGTGCCGACATATTAAAATTTTTGAAAAAATTACTTACCTATTGTAAAGTTAGTGAAAAATACAATACGATGTTCTGCTTTTTAATAAAATATTACAAACATCCATAAAAAAGACCTTTTTCACCACCTAAGTGTCTTAAAAAAATTGTTTCAGGCAGACATTGCTGCCCGAAACAATTAATTTATTGCGACTATGCCCACTTCACCAAAGCGAAGTCCATACGGTGGGGCAAGCGATCGTTCTTGGGATATACTCGCAATGCCACATCGAACGAGCCTGTGCGTGCAGGGGTGTAGTCGATTGCGAAGGTAACCTCCTTACCGTTCACACTCTTAACATCCAACTGCTTGGTTGCTACCACATTGACGGGCTCACCCGACTCAATCTGCTTAGCCACAACCAACTCTACGCCCAAATCGTCAGCACGCAACGATGCAACGTCGAGGGTAACCTCGTAGAGATACTTCTTGTCAACGAAGATTGCCTCGTTGTCGAGCTCTACGCGGTGAACGTTCAAAATCTTCACATCGTCCCAAGCGGCTGACACCTTACGCTTCCAAGCTGCCATCTCGCGAGCCATACGGAAGTTGTTCTCAACCATCTGCTCCTTGCGAACGGCCAACTTGTTATAGAAACGATCCTCATAGTCAACCAACTGACGGTTCATTGTAAAGTTAGAGGCGATGTCGGCAACACACTTCTTAACAGCGTTAACCCAACGGTGGGGCACACCATCCTCGCTGCGATCGTAGTACATAGGTACAATCTGATCCTCGATAGTGTTGTAGATCATCTCGGCATCCAACTCATTCTGGAAGCCCTGGTCGGCGAATGTACGCTCCATAGGAAGCATCCAACCGGCACCCTCCTTGTAGCCCTCTACCCACCAGCCGTCGAGTACTGAGAACTGCATAACACCGTTCATAACACACTTCTCGCCTGAAGTACCTGATCCCCGCAAGGGACGTGTAGGTGTATTCAACCATACGTCAACACCCTGAACCATACGGCGAGCAAGCTCCATATCATAGTTCTGAAGGAATACAATCTTACCCAAGAACTCAGGCATCTTCGATACCTCAACGATACGCTTGATCAAATCCTGACCGGGAATATCGTGGGGGTGAGCCTTACCGGCGAAGATGAACTGAACGGGGCGCTCGGGGTTGTTAACCAACTTCGACAAGCGATCCAAGTTAGTGAACAAGAGGTGAGCACGCTTATATGTAGCGAAGCGGCGAGCGAAACCGATAGTAAGTACATCGGTACGGATGCTCTCAGCTACGCGAACCATCTGACGGGGCGAATCGAAACGAGCCTGTGCAGGATCGCTGTAACGCTTGCGGATGTGGTTGATAAGACGCTTCTTAAGAACCATACGCTCCTGCCAGAGCTCAGCATCGTCAATCTTGTGAACACCCTGCCAAGCGGGGATATTGTAAACGTGAGAGTTGAAACCCTCGGGGAAGTAACGCTCGTACAAACGACGCAAGTTAGATGCAATCCAAGTGGGGAAGTGAACACCATTGGTTACATAGCCGATGTGCAACTCGTTCTTGAAGTAGCCGGGCCACATATTACCCAAAATCTCCTTCGATACCTCACCGTGCAACCAAGACACACCGTTAACCTCCTGAGAAAGGTTACAAGCCAATACCGACATTGAGAAACGCTCGTTCACGTCGTTGGGGTTGGTCTTACCCAAGTTGATGAACTGCTCCCAAGTGATACCCAATACATCGGGATAGTGCGACATATACTGACGCATCATCGACTCGGGGAATGCATCGTGACCTGCGGGCACGGGTGTGTGGGTAGTAAAGAGCGACGAAGCACGTACAACCTCCATAGCCTCAGAGAACGAGAGACGCTTCTTAGAGATAAGGTTGCGGATACGCTCGATGCCAATGAAGGCAGCGTGACCCTCGTTGCAGTGGTATACCTGCTGCTTGATACCCATCTTCTCCAAAGCGCGGATACCACCTACGCCGAGCAAAAGCTCCTGCTTGAGACGGTTCTCCCAATCGCCACCATAGAGGTAGTATGTAATCTGACGATCCTCGTCGTGGTTTGCCTCGTAGTCAGTATCCAAGAGGAAGAGGTCGGTACGACCTACCTGGCACTTCCATACGCGAGCCGACAAAGTACGGCCGGGGAATGCAATCTGGATAGTAACCCAGTTACCAGCCTCATCACGCACGGGCGAGATAGGCAACTTGGCGAAGTTCTGAGCCTCATATGTTGCAACCTGGCTACCCTGAGCCGAGAGCTGCTGTGGGAAGTAACCGTAGCGGTACAAAAGACCAACGGCAACCATAGGTACGTTCTTATCTGATGCCTCCTTGAGGTAGTCACCTGCCAAGATACCCAAACCACCTGAGTAGATCTTGAGCGATGAGTGCAAACCATACTCCATTGAGAAGTAAGCAACACTGTTACCAACGGGCTCCTCGGTCATATATGCCTCGAGCTGTGCTGCTACGTTGTCCAAACGAGCGAGGAAATCCGTATCGTTCTCGAGCTCGGTGATGCGCTCCAAGGGAAGCTTATCGAGCAATGCGATAGGATTGCGATCTACTGTATTCCACAATGCGGGGTCGATAGACTCGAACAAATCGCGAGCGTCCTGAGTCCAGCTCCACCACAAGTTGCGAGAGATAGTCTCCAACGCGCTCAAACGCGAGGGAAGGCGCTTCTCAACCATCATACGATGCCAAGAGGGCTTGTTAGAGGTGAGCTGCTGACGAACAAAGTTAATCTGCTCGGTGTAGTTGCCACCATCCTCGGTTACGTTGTTGATGCGGGCTGTAGAGTTCTCCAAAGCCTCGGCATAAGCGCTCTGGTAGTATGAGAAGAAGTTATCCCACAAAGCCTTCTTCGAGAGCTGCGATGCAGACTCACGAACAGCCTCAACCTGCTCCTGACCAAGCTGCATAAAGCGCAAAGTGGCAGCTACAATCTGCTCAACGGCGTAAGCGTCGTTGTTGTCGTCGCGGCTGATAACCTCAACACCCGAGTGGTCGGCCTGCTTAACAGCCCAAAGACCGAAGCCTGAGAGGTTAGATGTGATGGTGGGAACTGAGAATGCTACTGACTCGAGCGGAGTGTAACCCCAGGGCTCGTAGTATGAGGGATAGATTGTAAGATCCATACCTGCGAGCATCTCGTAATAGTTCTTATTGAATATGCCATCGTTTGAGTTCAAGTATGAAGGTACGAAGATAACCTTAACCTTCGAATCGGCGCTCTCCAACACGCTACCACGGATAGCCTGTGAAACGGGATCCCACTGGCGGTTCTCAAGGTAGTGAGTAGAGTACTTCCACTGCGCAGCGTCGATGGGCTGCTCTGCGTCAGCCAAGTGGCGAACCAGATCGGCACGGGGACCGTTGTTGGCTGCGGGCACGGTGATATATGCCAAGATCTCGCGATCCAAAGCACATGTTGCCAAGCGCTTCAACGACTCCATAAAGAGGTCGAGGCCCTTGTTGCGATACTCGTAGCGTCCGCTGGTACCGATGATAAGGGGCTCCTTATCGAACTTCTTGCCATAGCAAGCCTCGGCAACCTCAATCATAGCCTTGCGAGCCTCATTGCGCTTTGTTGCGTACTCCTCGCCCTGCCATACGAAGTCGTTCTCGAAACCGTTTGGGGTGATGTGAGTCACCTCGCGGCCGAGCAAATACTTACACTCGTTGGCTGTGATGTCGCTAACGGTGAGGAATGAGTCGTGGTACATAGCCGCCATCTTCTCGATAGAGTGCTTAGCGGTTACATTGAAACGACGCGACAAATCGTCGGCATTGAACTTGTGCAAATCAGAGTAAAGCGAAAGACCATTGCCTGCGATGCAACGACCGGCTACGGTTGCGTGAGTAGTGAACACGGTTGCTACATACGAAGCGTTCTTACGCAAGTAAAGACCACCCGAAGCGGTCATCCACTCGTGGAAGTGTGCTACGATCTTGTCAGCCGAAGTACAGAAGTTCTCGGCATACGACTTAACAACCATACCTGCTGCGTGGCCGAACAACACGGGCTCAACATAATCCCACTGACCTGAGATTGAGTCTACGTGATAATCCTCCCACAAGCGCTTCAACACCTCATCCTTCTGCGAGATAAGCGACTTGAAGTCGATAAGTATTGCGATAGGACGACCCTCAACATTCCAGCGGCCAATGCGAACGTGGATACCCTCCTCATAGAGGCTCTCGCGCCAAGCTGTCAAAAGTGTATCGTCAGCCTCGAACTCGGGGTTCGGGCTCTCCTGCATAAGATCGGGACCAATGACAATGTAGTTATCACCCATACGCTTGGTAACTGTCAAAGCCTTGGTTGCAATCACAGTGTGAATGCCTCCAACCTTGTTACATACCTCCCAACTCACCTCGAACAAGTGGTCGGGCATTTGATTTTTGTTACTCATAAAATATTTCTGTTAGTAATTATTCTATATAAATATATGTACGCATTGTGCGCACAATAGAAAAATCGTTGCAAAGATAATACTTATATTACTTATTACACAACGATTTTGCTTTTATTAAAATAAATTAACAATAAATTAATAATTTTTAGTAATTATACTTCAAAAAGTGACTCGATGACTGCATCGGATATCAGAAAACGCTCAGCCTCAACGGCAATTCTGGCTCCATCGGCAATCACATCACCCGAGTTAATCCACGGCTCTACGCTCCTCATTATACGCTCGCTGTGTTCCTTCCCGAATCGCACACACACATAATCGAGGTCGATTCCCTCGACACAACGCAGTCCCGTCATCACATACTCGTTGAGTCGGTCTATCTCGCTGAGCTGCTCCTGCTCATATCGGCGCCTGATGGCATACTCGGCCACAGGTTGTTGCGACCAGCGACGCACATCACCATTGAATGAGTGGGCACCCGTACCAATGCCGAGATACTCGGCTCCGTGCCAATATGATGAGTTGTGACGCGAACGACGTCCCGCAAGAGCGTAATTCGACACCTCATAATGCTCAAATCCGGCCTCAGTCAAACGGCTGTGAATCAGCGAGAACTCACGTTCGCTACGCTCTTCATCCACAACCCTCATCTGACCGCGCTGCAAGCGACGATAGAAGGTAGTGCGCTCCTCGATGGTGAGATGGTAGGCAGATATATGCTGCACGCCAAGTGCAATCGCCTGATCAAGACTCCGCTGAAGCACCTGCTCGTCATAGCCATCTACGCCAAAGATAAGATCAATGGTAATGTTGTCAATACCGGCATCCTGCATTCTCTTCACCGCATCAATAGCTGCAGCAGCCGTATGGCGACGGTTCATAAAACGCAACTCCGCATCATCAAAAGACTGCACACCAAGGCTCACTCGATTGACATCGGTCGAGCGCAACTGGGCCACATACTCCGCTGAAATATCGTCGGGATTGGCCTCCAAAGTAATCTCCTCAACACCATTGCAATACCACAAGCGGTGCGCCCTATCAATTAGTGACTGCACGTCAGCAGGAGCCACCAGCGACGGCGTGCCACCGCCGAAGTAGATAGTGCGTATATCTCTGTCGTGCAGGAACTCTCGTTGCTCCTCCATCTCCTGCTGCATAGCCTTCAGCGCAGGGGCCATACCACTGAGGTCGGCCTCACGGAAGAAGTCGCAATAGGCACATATGCGCCGACAAAAAGGTATATGGAAATATAATCCTGCCATTGAGTTAAATGATAGCGTTTTTGAGCAAAGCCATAAAAGTACAAATATACCGATTTTTCAGTAAAAATGCAACACAAAAATGACACCTACTAAACATCTGTTATCGCAGTGTTAAGAAAACGATAAATTTTCACTTTTTTTGGCCTCGCTGTTTTCACAATTCAAATACTTTACATATTTTTGTACCGCTAAAAAACGGCTTTGAGCCGAGAAGTGAACGGAAAATTAGTAGTTTAACTTTATAATATTAAAAAAAATTATGGCAAAGATTGATTTGACTAAGTACGGCATCACCGGTACTACTGAGGTTGTTTACAACCCCTCTTACGATGAGTTGTTCCGCGAGGAGACTAAGTCTTGCTTGACTGGTTTCGACAAGGGCGTTTTGACCGAGATGGATGCTGTTAACGTAATGACTGGCGTTTACACTGGCCGTTCACCTAAGGATAAGTTCTTCGTAATGGACGAGACTTCTAAGGACACTATCTGGTGGACTTCAGAGGAGTACAAGAACGACAACAAGCCTGTAACTGAGGCTGCTTGGGCTGAGTTGAAGGCTTTGGCTTCAAAGGAGCTCTCTAACAAGAAGCTTTACGTTGTTGATACTTTCTGC
>JAZQSN010000074.1:0-96021 GCA_045630065.1 Alistipes sp. | reverse complement strand
GCTGTGGGGTAGGGTTGTTTGGTCGGTTCTCTGCATTGCTGGTGGGTATGAACCCACAGCAGAGCGTCACAGCCAGAAAAAGTATCTTTCTCATAATGTGTTTAGTTTTAGGTTTACCTCCCAAAGATATAAATTATTTATGACAAAAGTTGCATATTTATTAATAATATGCGTGGCGATTTTCTTAAATCCGAGAAGCTCGAAATAAAAAAGGTTGCCGACCTAAGCCGACAACCTTCAATGAATGTATCAATATGCTCTCTTAGTCCTGCAACTTAGCAGCCAAGAACTCGCGGTTGAGGCGAGCGATGTGAGCGATTGAAATCTGCTTTGGACACTCAGCCTGGCAAGCACCTGTGTTAGTACAGTTACCAAAACCGAGCTCATCCATCTTGGCAACCATTGCCTTAGCACGACGTGCACCCTCAACGCGACCCTGTGGCAACTTCGCAAGTGAAGATACGCGAGCTGCAACGAACAACATTGCAGAACCGTTCTTACAAGTTGCAGCACAAGCACCACAACCTACACAAGCTGCTGCGTCCATTGACTCGTCAGCGTCAGCCTTTGGAATAGGAATAGCGTTACCATCAGGTACAGAGTTTGTACGAACTGAGATGAAACCACCAGCCTGCAAAATCTCGTCATAAGCGCCGCGGTTTACAACCAAGTCCTTGATAACTGGGAATGCAGCTGAACGCCAAGGCTCGATAGTGATTGTTGAGCCATCCTTGAACTTACGCATATACATCTGGCAAGTAGTAACAGCCTGTGATGGACCGTGAGCATGGCCATTGATGTGCAATGAGCACATACCACAGATACCCTCGCGGCAGTCGTGGTCGAATGCTACTGGCTCCTCGCCCTTGTGTACGAGGTCGTTGTTCAAGATGTCGAGCATCTCGAGGAATGAAGTATCGGCAGAGATGTTCTCAACCTGGTATGTCTTGAACTCGCCCTTCGATTTAGCGTCCTTTTGACGCCATATCTTTAATTTGAAATTCATATTCTTAATTTATATTAAAGTTCAACGTCAAAAATTAGTCTTTGTAGTTACGCTGTGCACGGTGTACGAACTCGTAGTCGAGAATCTCCTTGGTCATCTCGGGCTCTACGTCCATACCCTTGTACTCCCAAACTGAAGCGTAAGCGAACTTGTCGTCGTGACGCAAAGCCTCGCCATCCTCGGTCTGGTGCTCTGAGCGGAAGTGACCACCGCAAGACTCCTCACGGTTGAGTGCGTCGCGAGCCATCAACTCACCAAGCTCAAGGTAATCAACCAAGCGCAATGCCTTCTCCAACTCTACGTTGAACGATTCCTCGGTACCAACCAACTTAAGATCTGACCAGAACTCCTTGCGAAGTGCCTGAATCTCTGTGATAGCCTTCTTCAAAGACTCCTCGGTACGAGCCATACCTACGTTGTCCCACATAATGTTACCAACACGCTTGTGAATATCGTCAACCGACTGGTTACCCTTAATAGCGAACAACTTAGCGATCTTATCCTTAACAGCCTTCTCTGCCTCAGCAAATGCAGGAGTGTCGGTAGATACCTTAGGTGCCTGAATCTTCTTTGAGAGGTAGTCACCGATAGTGTAGGGAAGTACGAAGTAACCGTCAGCCAAACCCTGCATAAGTGCCGATGCACCAAGACGGTTAGCACCGTGATCAGAGAAGTTAGCCTCACCGATAGCGTACAAACCGGGGATAGTTGTCATCAAGTTGTAGTCAACCCAGATACCACCCATTGTGTAGTGAACAGCGGGGTAGATCTGCATAGGCTGCTCGTAGGGGTTAACGTCGGTGATCTCCTCATACATATCGAAGAGGTTACCATAACGCTGCTTGATGATCTCCTTACCCAAACGCTCGATAGCGGTCTTGAAATCGAGGAATACAGCCAAACCGGTCTCGTTCACACCAAAACCTGCGTCGCAACGCTCCTTAGCAGCGCGTGATGCAACGTCACGTGGAACCAAGTTACCGAAGGCGGGGTAGCGACGCTCCAAGTAATAGTCGCGATCCTCCTCAGCGATCTGCGAAGGCATCTTTGTGCCCTTGCGGATAGCCTCAACATCCTCCTTCTTCTTGGGAACCCAGATACGACCGTCGTTACGCAATGACTCTGACATAAGAGTCAACTTAGACTGCTGTGTACCGTGGATAGGAATACAAGTGGGGTGAATCTGAGTGAAACAGGGGTTCGCGAAACCAGCACCCTTGCGGTAGCACTGGAATGCAGCCGAGCCGTTAGAACCCATAGCGTTGGTAGAGAGGAAGAATACGTTACCATAACCACCAGTAGCGATAACTACTGCGTGAGCACCGTGACGCTCGATCTCACCTGTTACCAAGTTACGAGCGATGATACCCTTAGCCTCGCCATCCTCAACAACGATGTCCAACATCTCGTGACGGGGGTAGCTCTTTACAGAACCTGCTGCAATCTCCTTGTTCAATGCTGCATAAGCACCCAAGAGGAGCTGCTGACCGGTCTGACCACGAGCGTAGAATGTACGTGATACCTGAGCACCACCGAATGAACGGTTAGCCAACAGACCACCGTACTCGCGAGCGAAAGGAACACCCTGAGCTACGCACTGGTCGATGATGAGGTTAGATACCTCGGCCAAACGGTATACGTTAGCCTCACGTGCGCGGTAGTCACCACCCTTGATAGTATCGTAGAAAAGACGATAGATAGAGTCGTTATCGTTCTGATAGTTCTTTGCTGCATTGATACCACCCTGTGCTGCGATAGAGTGAGCACGACGAGGAGAGTCCTGAATGCAGAAGATCTTTACGTTGTAACCCAACTCACCGAGTGAAGCAGCTGCAGATGCACCACCCAAACCAGTACCAACTACGATGATGTCCAACTTACGCTTGTTGGCGGGGCTCACAACCTTGATTGCTGCTTTGTGGTTGCTCCACTTATCGGCCAACGCACCAGCAGGAATTTTTGAATCTAACTTTAAAGCCATATTTTTCTAATTTTAATTGTTCAGTGAATTGATTACAGGCTGCAAACGTAGAAAGCCACTACTACTGCCATAAAGCCGAGAACTACCAAAGTAGAGACGATCTTTGAAGCGCACTTCAAGCGGGGATACCAAGTATCGTTAGCCCAACCTACGGTCTGGAACATTGACCATACACCGTGGTTAAGGTGCAACCAAAGAGCAGCCAACCATACGATGTAGAGAACAACGTTGTACCACTGTGAGAATGTGTACTCGATAAGAGCAGCACCATCGGTGGGTGAAAGACCCAATGAATTCTCGTGGTGACCCAAAAGCTCAACGAACATCATCTTTGACCAGAAGTGAGCCAAGTGCAAGAGCAAACCTACAACAACGATGAAGCCCAACAAAAGCATATTCTTTGAAGACCACTCTACGCCGGGCTCATTTACAGTCACAGCGTAACGCTGAGTACCGCGAGCCTTGTAGTTGTTTACGGTGAGAATCAATGCGTAAACAAAGTGGAGAACAACCAAAGCACCCAAACCCACTGTTGCAACAACAGCATACCAGTTGGCACCAAGGAATGCACATACCATGTTGTAAGCCTCAGCGCTGATCAACGCAACGAGGTTCATTGACATGTGGAAGAGAAGGAAGAGAACGAGGCAACAACCTGTTACGCTCATTACAAGCTTCTTTCCAAGAGATGAATTACATAAAAAACAGCTCATAATTTAAAGATTTTGTTTATTTTTGTTTGTGAAATTGTTTTTGCATAATTTAGCGCAAAGATAATAATTCTTTCGAAGAAACAGCCTATTTAGGTAAACTATTTTGCGGTTAATAATGTAGTTTTTGTCGAAAATGGATAAGAAAGATATACGACGACGCATAAAAGCGGATGTTTTGAGCCTTTCGGCCGAGTCGCGCGCCGAGCAGTCGCGCCGTGTGGTCGTGCAACTGCGCGATATAATCGAGCAGAGCAAAGCTCGCGTAGTGGCGCTCTTTGCGCCCTTGTCGGACGAGGTGCAGATAGGGGAATTTATCTCGCAACTCTCGTGCCGTGTTGCTCTGCCACGAGTGGGTGATATGGCCGATGGTACTCCCGATATGGCGTTTTACTACTATGATAGTCGGGCTCTGGCCGTGGGGGCATACGGCATACAAGAGCCTCAAGCAGGAGAGCCGTGTTCGGCCTCCGATATCGATGTGATGGTGGTGCCAGGCGTAGCCTTTACATCGCAGGGAGCGAGGTTGGGTCGTGGAAAGGGTTACTATGACCGATATATGGCCCGTGAGGGTTTTCGTGCACTGACAATCGGAGTATGCTACGATTGCCAATTGTGCGATGAGTTGCCCGTCGAGGAGCACGACAGAAGGGTAGATAGGGTTATATCTGCAGTTTAATTATTAATAGACAACTCCTAAAAAGAAGGGTGCCCAACAGTTGGACACCCTCTTTTGTGTTTAAAATCTTGTTTCATGTCTTTCTCCCCTGCGACCCAAAGGTACAGCCAAACCAAAGGTAATGTTCATATTGCTCTGGCGGATAGGAACCCACTGTGGAGTCTTCTCGCAGAGTAGCAGGTCGGTTGCTACGAACAGGTTGATAAATCCAGGGCAGATGTTTAGTGCCACACCTGCAGCCGTGCTGTCGCCACCGAAGTATGAGAAGCTGCCCGATGCGTGTAACCACTTAAATGGACGGAAGTTAACCGATGCGGTGAGGTTATGACGGGTCTTGTACTCCCAGAACTTGGCACTGTAGAATAGGCCAAAACCTATGCGGCGGTTCAGGATGTTGTACTCGGCACCAGCGTTTACCGATGCGCGCAACGCTTTGGTAAGGCTGCTATTATCGGCCACGGCAAAGCTCAACTCATCCAAATCAAATGAGGGCTGTGTAGTCTCGCCATCGGCGCCAATCTCTACGCCTGTGAACTCGACATCCTCATCAACCTTACCTACGGCACTGCTCCCGCTTGACCACGCCATCATGCCGAGGTCGTTGACCGAGAGCGAGAGTTGCAGTTCGGGCAGAATGTCATATGTGGCACCGATATCCACGCCAAAGCCGTAACCGGCAGGAACTTTTACCTCCTCACCCATATCGTCGAAATTATAGATTCGTGTTCCATCGCTCGATACGTCGGTGCCGGGTACTAAGCCTGATACCTCGAGTGTTCCCGCTGCGTGAGCATACCAGCGGTCTGCGCCCATATATGCCTCGAAGTCGCTGAAGTTAAACGCAAAGCGTGCCGCACCAACGAGGAACTTACCGCGCACACCGAGGTAGAGTTTGTCGATAATGGGGAACGAGTATGAAAAACTTGTCTCGATGTAGCTATCCATACTCATGCCAAGATTGGCGAAGTTGCCCGAGTTTCCATTCTTTACAAAGTCGAAGAATTGGTAGGGTGCTCGCGCGTCGGCATTAACACGCATATTCACATCTACAGACCAGAAGTTACGCTTATTCTTGGTGTAGGCTCCAAATCCTATAAGGTCAAGCTTGGCGCCTGCGCCTATGCGATTCATATCGCCCAAGCCCGCGAGAGCCAACGAGGCGGGAACGCCTGAGTTGAGGATTGTTGTGAGCTTGCCGTTCTGCATGGTCAAGAAGTTATCGAGTGCAATGTTGCCCTGCACGTCGGCCTGAATTCCTCCTATGAAGGGGATGTTTACATAACCACGATTGGGTGCAAAGGCGGGATTCCACTGGCTGCGAGCAACCGAGCCCTCCATAAAGTATGATGTGGCATTCTGAGCCGATGCACTCACAACGAGAAGTGCAGCGAAAAGTAGAGTGTATATCTTTTTCATAGTTGTTCGGCGTTTAGATGTTTAGTCCTCCTGTTTTGCGCAGGCTAATCGATATGCTAATCTCGCTATTGTCGTTAAACTGCTCGTTGGGGTAGTAGCGCTCGAGCGAGATGGGCATCACAAGTTGTGAGCCGTTGAAGAGGGTCTGCAGATCTTCGCGATAGATACGTACATCGTCGATTGGCGTTGTCGCGTTGCTGTCGATGAGGATGTTGCCCAAATCGATGTCGGTGTACTCGATGGTGGGGCGTATACGGAACTGGAATGGGAACCCGCTCTTGGTCTCTCCGAACAGGTAGAGCGCATTTACGGCATTCTCCTCCGATGATGGGTCGAGGTTCTCGGTGAGCATCTGCTCAATATCTTCCGATATGTCAAGCGCAGGAATCTCGGTGTCTATATTCTCTAAGTTGATGTCGATCAAATCAAAAGTCGAGATATTCTGCAAAATCGCCTCTATGTCGCTCGGATGGGAGATGAAGCATTGTGCAAGAGTAGACGTTCCTTCGGCTGTAGAAGACTGGATTATCTGCATTGCAGCTATCGCCAAGGTTGCAATGCCCGATTCGGCAAGCTGATCATAGAGCGCTGTTATGTGTGATGACACAACGTACTTACACACCTCCATACGCTTAGCCTCGTTGGTGCGCATCTCGTCAAACAGAGCATCCATAATCGACTGCAGGTAGGTGGGGTTGTTGCTGAGCGCCTTAATATCTACATAGTTGGCGTTATTGGGCAATGTTGTCGGGAGCCATATGTTGATTTGCTCACGCAACTCCATAATCGAAGAGTAATCGTGCTCAACATTCTGGCAGATATCCCCCGAATTGAATTTGACTGTCACCAGCGGCATCAGGAACTCGCTGTCATCACCTCCTATGGCGATGCCATCGGACTCGATGTTCGTTAAATCGAACTGCTCGTTGATGCACGCTACTTGCAGGCACGCCGCAGCCGATAAGACGAAAAGTAAAAATCGTTTCATAAGAATGTGTATATAATTAATAATGAAATTCCGTTTGTCTAAATAATGTTACAAATGTACTAAAAAAAATACCAATTATGCCACCTATTATGCATGAAATGTTCTTTAAGAGGATTTGTCGGGCAAAGTATGTGATTTGAAAATAATTTCGTTATTTTTGCTATATGATAGAGTCACTCAACATAAAGGAGTCGTTGCGCGAACAGGTGGCTGCCTTGCCTCTTGACCCGGGAGTGTATCAGTTCCTGGATAAAAATTCGGAGATTATCTACGTCGGCAAGGCCAAATCGCTGCGAAAGCGAGTTTCGTCGTACTTCGTACAGAGTCGCGACCACTCGGCTAAGGTGCGTGTGCTTGTGAAGCAGATTTGCGCCATCCGCCACATCGTTGTGGGTAGCGAACAGGATGCTCTGTTGTTGGAGAACTCGCTTATCAAGACCCATAAACCTCGCTATAACATTCTTCTTAAGGACGATAAGACATACCCGTGGATTGTCCTGCGTAAAGAGAATTTTCCGCGCGTGGAGTCGACTCGTTTGTTGTGCCACGACGGCTCGCAATACTTTGGGCCCTATGGCTCTATATCAATGCAACGCTCTGTGCTAGAGTTTATTCGTGAGGTCGTGCCCCTGCGTACCTGTAAACTCAATCTTTCACCGCAGGCCATCGCTCGCGGCAAGTACGGAGTCTGCTTGCAGTACCATTTGGGCAACTGCAAGGGTCCCTGCATTGGCGAGCAGAGCGAGGAGGAGTATAGCCAGCTAACCGATATGGTGCGCTCTGTTTTGAAGGGCGATTTGCGCCCCGTGCGCCGTTACCTGGAGGAGAATATGAATGCTGCGGCTGCCGATTTGCGTTTCGAGGCAGCGCAGCGATTTAAGCAGCGCTTAGATGCACTGGCCAACTACCAGAGCCGCTCGGTGGTGGTGAGTGCCAAGATTGTCGATTGCGATATTTTCTCGTTGCTCGAGGATGACGATGTGGCCTACTGTAACTTTATCCGTCTGCGTCATGGCTCGATCGTGGCACTGCATACGGTGCGCCTTACGACGGGTGTGGACTCTACGCGTGAGGATATGCTCTCGATGGCGATTCAGTATATTGTCGAAAATGTCGCTCACGACCTCTCGCGTGAGGTTATCGTACCCTTCCTGCCTTCGGCTGCAATTCTGTTCGATAAGGTGGTATTCACCGTGCCCAAGCGTGGCGAGAAGGCTGAGTTGCTGGAGTTCTCGCTCAAGAGCGCGCGTATCTATCGTGCCGAGCAGATGAAAAACCTCGAAATCAAGAATCCCGAACGTCATACCGAGCGCCTGATGAATGCCATGCAGCGCGAACTGCATCTGGATCATCAGCCACGCCATATAGAGTGTTTCGATAACTCTAACCTGCAGGGAACGAACCCTGTAGCCTCGTGTGTGGTATTCCGTGATGGCAAGCCCTCACGCAAGGAGTATCGCCATTTCAACGTAAAGACCGTTGTGGGTCCCGACGATTTTGCCTCGATGCGCGAGATTGTCTATCGTCGCTACTCTCGTCTTCTGGAGGAGGGTGCCGAGTTGCCCGACCTTATTATCGTCGATGGTGGCAAGGGACAGCTCTCGAGTGCCTATGAGGTGCTGTGTGCATTGGGTATTGAGAAACAGGTGCCTATCGTCGGTCTTGCCAAACGGAGCCAGGAGGTATTCTATCCCAACGACCCCGTGCCATACTACCTTAGCCGCACCGGCGAGCCACTGAAGGTGGTCTGCCACATACGCGACGAGGCTCACCGTTTCGGTATTACGTTCCATCGCCAGAAGCGCAGTCAGGCATTTATAAATAGCGAACTTGAGCAAATCCCTGGCATTGGATCGAAGAGCCTAAATGCTCTGCTGCGTCGTTTCCGTACGGTTGCGAGTGTGCGCGAGGCTACGGCTGAGGAACTTGCCGAGGTAGTGGGCACAGCGCGTGCAAACAAGATTATTGAATATTTTAACACTAAATTATAGATTTATGAGAAAAACAATTCTAACTCTTACCCTTGCCCTTGCATCGTTGGTCGGGGCGCAGGCGCAAAGCCTCGCGCTGAAGGATATTTACATTCGCGATCCCTACATTATGCCCGTCGAGAAGGAGGGTGTTTACTATATGTACGCATCATCTTCTACGAGCGAGAATGGTCAGACCTATGGCGGTATGGTTGCCTATAAGAGTCGCGACCTAAAGACGTGGGAGGGGCCTGTACGTGTGTTCGATGTGCCACGCGATAACTGGATTACGGGTACGGTGTGGGCTCCCGAGGTACATCAGTACAAGGGAAGGTATTATATGTTCGGTACGCTCAATAGCGACATCCTGTGGAAGGGTACCGAGAAGGGCCATCCTGCCTACTCGCATCGTGCAACGCAGATCTTCTGGTCGAAGAAGCCCGAAGGACCATTCCTTCCCTTTGAGAGTAAGCATCCCCACACTCCGCTCGGACAGATGTGCCTTGATGGTACTCTGTGGGTTGAGGATGGCGTGCCCTATATGATCTATTGCCACGAGTGGGTGGAGATGGGCGACGGCACTATGGAGCTGGTTCAGCTGAAGAAGGATCTTTCGGCTACGGTGGGTCAGCCTATGCGCCTCTTTAATGCCTCAGCGGCAGAGTGGTCAACGGGCTCGGAGCGTGCCGATGGCTCACGTACCTATGTTACGGACGGATGTTTCCTGTATCGTACCAAGACTGGTAAATTGCTTATGATTTGGTCGAGTTTCAAGAATGGCGACTACGCTATCGGCATTGCCGAGTCAACCACTGGCAAGGTTATCGGTCCATGGCGTCAGCAGGCCGAGCCTCTGTTCGATAAGCATGGTGGTCATGGTATGATTTTCCGCACGTTCGATGGCCGTTTGTGCCTTGTCCTGCACGCCCCCAATTCGCCCGCAGGTCAGGAGCGTGCTCATATCTTCGAGATTGAGGATCTGGGACATACATTGCGCCTTAAGGGTGAAATTGCACAGTAAGATGATAAACAAAAACGACGCTCTTGTGCGTCGTTTTTGTTATAGCTTGCTTTATAGTCGACCAGCAAATGTGCTCTTCCCCATTGTAAGTCCGCCCTTTGCCAAAGGGAGTGGACAGAGGGGAGGGAATGTAAATATAGTTGAGGGCATTAGTCCTCTTCCAGCTATCAAAAAAAAGAGGAAACCCTTTCGGATTTCCTCTATGGTAGCGGGGGGAGGACTAATCAAATTGCTATGCAATTTGCTTTTCCTCCTTCTTGCAAGGCATAGCCTGCAAGCAGTCTCTGCCCTTGCTTCGTGCGTCAGTTCGAACCTACGGTTCTCGCCCTTCCTCGGAGTATATAAAAACACCAACGGAGCACCATTTGGTACTCCGTTGTCGTTTTAGTAGCGGGGGGAGGACTCGAACCTCCGACCTCCGGGTTATGAGCCCGACGAGCTGCCAACTGCTCTACCCCGCGATGTATCGTTATATGGGCTGATGCCCTATATTTCGTTTTGCGTGGTGCAAAGGTATGAAAAAAAAACTATCTATGCAAATATTCGTATGCTTTTTTTGTGGCTTTTATGGGTAATCTCCTGATAATCACCATAAATTTTGTGCCACTATTTCCGATAGATCCATCACCTTGAGCTTCGATCCGCGCACAATCGCCTTTTTGCACTGCGGGCAGGCTGTCACCACGGTCTTGGCCCCTGTTGAGTCCAGTTCGGCGGCTACGTGTTGTGCTATGGTTAGCTGCTGGCCATCGTTTATGGCGGTATTGGCTACCGATGAGCCGCAACAGAATGCATTCTTGCGGTTGTGCTCAGCCTCAAGCAACTCTCCAATAGCCTCGATAACGGCACGAGGCTCCTCGTATATGCCACTACCTCGGCCAAGTTCGCAGGGGTCGTGGTAGGTGAAACTCTGCTCCGAAGAGTAACGCACACGCAGTCGCCCCTGACGCATCAGGCGCAGAATATACTCCGAGTGGTGCAATACCTCTATGCCCTCGAGGTTGTACTCCTCGCGCAGTACGCGTAGGCAAATAGGGCACGATGTCACAAGCGTAGTGATATTGTGCTTAGCGAAGAGAGCCTTGTTGTAATCGACCATCTTTTGGGCCGAGTCGGTCTCACCCGTCAGACGTAGGGGGCGTCCGCAGCATACGCTGCCATCCTTGTCGGCCCACCATACCTTTTCGTGTGCCGCCTCGAAGATACGCTGCATCGAGGTCATAGTGTTGGGCGTAAGCAGTGTCATACAGCCAGCAAAGTAACCCACCTGACCCTCACCCTCGGAGCGGTCCAGGCCTCGCAGGTAGTTGTAACGGCCCTCGTTGGGGATGTTGCGCATCGATGTGCGGGAATTCAGTCGCAGCGTGTTGAGATTGATGCCCACGGGACATATCTGCTCGCAACGGCCACACATCAAGCAGTTGTTGGCAATTTTCTGCTGGAGCATATTGTAACGACGGTCGCGCAAGAAATATACCGATTGCACATCGTTGATGCCGAGTTGCAGTTGCAACTGACAGGGGTCGATGCATATACCGCAACGCGAGCATGCCTCCACCTCGAAGTTGTCGTACGACTTCTCCTTATCTTCAGGCTTTAGGCGGTAGTGGCGCAGGAAGATGAGGGGTATCTCGGTGAAAATGTGCATGTAACGCGAGAAGGGCATGGCCACGAAGAATGTTCCCAGCGCTAGCGAATATAGCCACCATATGGGTTCATATAAAGCCGTCAGGATGTTGATGTCGATCACGCTCGACAGGAGTGTGCCGAGTCCGCCCGTGAGGAATCCTCCGCCGCCATATACCGCCGCTGTGATACTCTCGGCCAGTAGTCGTACTGGGAAGATGAACCATAGTGACGATAGGGCAATGCGGTCGAATGTCGTGTGCTTTGTTGTACGCTTCATGCCCATTGCGCGCGAACGCATGCGCTTGAACCAAGCCAGGGTTACACCCGAGAGAACGAACAGAAGCAGAAAATCCATCACAAAGTCGAAGAGTGGCTTATGCTCGGTGATGCCGTTTAGCGGTACGAAATATTTAAAGAATACATGTCCCTGCAGTGGTATCCACACAAAGCCGAGGTAGGCTATTGTCTCGATCCAGCCTACGGCAATAAGCAGAAACCAACCAAACGCAAGGCTCATATGCATATATCCGAGAAGTGGATTAACGCGGAATATGCGGCGGTGCAGCAGCGACTCGCTCACCACCTCCACGATAGCCGTAAGGGTGCGGTGCGTAGGTATACCCTTGACAATGAGCTTCAAATCGCTCTTTGGTAGGTCGCGCAGCCACGATATGTATTTTATAAGTACGACAGCAAATAGAAATACCGTGCCTATTATAAAGGGAATACAGAATTTGGCGAAAAAGGTCATATTAGAAATCTCCAAGTTTACGTTTAATCAACATCACCACGCCACGCGTGTTAATTCCACGCGGACACAACAGACGGCATTTGCCACAGAGCATACACTTGTTCATCTCAACATATGCTCCCTGATACTCGCCACGACGCACCAAGGTGTGCACCTTGCGGAAGTTGAACTCCGTAAGGTTACCGGCCGTGCAGGTTGCCGTGCAGGTGCCGCAGCCTATGCAGGTCTGCAACTCAGGCATCTCGTGCATAATCTCGTTGCTCTTGCGCAGATTGTTGCGGTCGATGTCGATGGTGCGGGGTTTGTTAATCGAAAATCCGAAATTTATCATCTTCTTTTTCTGCTAATTACTCACGATTAATCCACTTGATTGTGGCCAACGCTGCGGCTGTGCCCTCGTTGAGCGACTCGCCAACATTTTTAGGTGCGGTGATGGCTCCTGCGTAGAATATGCCCTCGACGTTGCTCTCCACATTGCCAAGAAATGAATCCTTTGGTTGCATAAAGCCACTAGCCTGACTTTGCAGGCCCGACTCAGCCACCAGCGATGGATTCATATCGTTTGAGCGCATACCTATCAGCAGCACCAACATATCGATACCCATCTTAAGCGGACGGCCTGTGAGGGTATCTTCGGCCTTGATTTGCAGACGGTTGTCGATAGTGGGGCTCACCTCTGATATGCGACCGCGGACAAAGTGCACGTTATGCTCGAGCTGCGCACGGCGGTACATCTCCTCATAGCCGGGGCCAAACATGCGGATATCCATATAGAAGTTGAATACATCGGCCTCGGGGAACATCTCCTTGAGCTCGATGGCTTGCTTTACACCTGTCACACAGCACACCTTTGAGCAGTGACGCTGACACACCTTCTCATCGCGTGAACCAACGCAGTGAAGGATGGCTATGCGACGTGGACGATTGCCCGATGTAAGGCTCACCTCGCCACGGTTGAACATCTGCTCCAAATCGGCCGAGGTCACTACGTTGTCGTAAATACCGTAGCCGTACTCCTCCTTCAGACGTGCATCGAAGAGTGTGAAGCCTGTAGCTACAACCACGGCGTTGCACTCAAGTTGCTCGCCATTTGAGAGTGTTACACACTTGGGAGTTATCTTGGTAGCCTCGCACTGAGTTTTTATGGTGATATTCTCAGCTTTGGCAATGCGCTGACGCAACGTGCTGAGAACATCACCTGCAGGTGTAAATGTCGGGAAGAGGACGTGCCACGAGCGAATCTTACCGCCCAAGTCGGCCTCTCGCTCGATGATGGTTGAACGGATGCTATTATCGGCAAGTGTGATGGCACACTGCATACCGGCCACTCCGCCGCCAATGATTATAACGTGTTTCATAGTTAGAATTTTCTCTTGTAAATAGTATCCTGCGAACAACTGTTTACGATTGCTCGCTCGGGACGACCGATAAACTTGCCGTTGCGTCCCAGATATTTTGCTGAAGGGTCGTACTCAACGCCCATCTTGTCGAGCAGAGGCTCTACGTCTACCTGATGCATCTGCATACCCAGCTCCCACGGGTCGTAGCCCAGCACCAGGCCAGCCATCTCTTCGTAGGTCAGCACAGGAATACCTGTTCCATCCTGTCCGTAAGTCGTGCCCTCCATTTCGGCCAACGTATATTGCCACTTGTCGAGGAACATCGAACAGCCGGGGCAGTTGCAGACAATAAAATCGGGCTTGAAGGGTGCCATACTCTCCAACTTTTTGTGCGAGTTGGCAATCGAACAGCCTCGGTTGGCCTGCACCAAGTAGTTGCGGAAACCAAATCCACAACAGTGTCGGCGCTCGGGGTAGTCGACAATCTCGCCACCGCACGACTCAACCATTCCGGCCAATACGTAAGGGAACTCCGAACCTCCGACACCCTTCTTGGGGAATATCTTTGCATAGTGGCAGCCGATGTGTTCCACTACACGCAGAGGCTCACCCGTATGTATATTCACCAACTTGCGTTTTGATTTCTGGGCAATCTCCTCGCGATGGTGGAATATCACATCGGAGGTGTGTGCCAGATTCTTGGGCACCTTGAACTCGCGACCTGTGGCCTTGTATAGGTGCTCGCGTGTGCGTTCCTCTGTCTCGGGAAACTCTTCCCAGGTGTTGAGTAACTCGGTGTAGATGCCGAACGAGGTGATGCACGACGAGGTGAAGTTCTCATATCCTGCTTCGGTCATCAGCGCAAACTGACGTGCCACAACGGTCATAATAGTCTCCAGGGGTACCACATCGGAGTGGTAACCAATACCCGTACACGAGGTGTGTAATGGATCGTCGAATATATTGCGCCCAAGGTCCTTGCTCAAAATTTCCAGAAACACCTTCTCGCTACCGGGGAAGAAGTTCTGGCGTATGCACGAACGTGCATAGTAATAGTTGTCGTCGGCAATATCTTTTTGGTAGTCAGTCCAACTCGATCTCTTCATATTAGTAATGCTCGTTTGAATTACGTGTATAAACCTCCATAAAATACTCCTCGTTGGCGCCATCAAAACCCATCTCGCGAGCCTTGCGGTCGGAGTGTCGCTCGATGGTGTCGAACATCTCGGTTCCTCCCGTAACATCGAATATGCGGTGAATCTCCTCCAGCGTCTCATCAGTCACCTTGCGCAGAGCACCTGCGCCCTCCTTGCCATAGCAGGGGGTGAACTGACCATATATCTGTTCGTCGTTGTCGATAATCCACTTCCAGATTGTTCCTTGTTCGGGGTGCAGCTCGGGACGTATGTTGCGAGGTGTGAGGCAGTAGCCTGTTTTGAGAATGTTGTCGCCAATGGCACGCTTCAAAGCCAGCTGCTGGCGTCCCTTTTCGCTCTCAACGAAAAATCCCAATTTCTGCGACAGGGTACGTAGCGCCTGAATAACATAAGCAGGGGTGTTGCCACGCGGACAACGTGGACGGCACGACATGCATTCGCCACAATACCAGATGGTCTCGCCCTTGAGCAATTCCTCAATTGCATCGTCGTCGCGTGTCTGTACTATGCAGACAATCTGTCGTGGATCGTAGTTATAGAAGGCTGCCGCAGGGCACACACCTGTGCATACGCCGCAATTCATACAAGCCGTAAGGCCCTCGCGCAGGCGTACATCCTCGAGCAGCATATCGAAATATTTAGCCATAAAAAAAGTAACTTTACTTGTTGCAAAGTTACTCTTTAGCTCTGAAATATATGGTGGTATAAATACCTATTTTTCTACTCTCTCGTAGATCTCAAAGGCAAACGGATGGGGATATTTCTCTCCGCACTCAAACGCCTGACGCGATTTAAGACACCACTGCTTTGCGTCCCACTCGGGGAACGATGTGTCGCCCTCATATTCGTGCTCGACGCGCGTGAGATAGAAGCGGTCGGCAACCTCCAAAGCAAGGGCATATATCTGAGCGCCACCGATGATAAATACCTCTTCATCGCTTGGGAACATAGCAACGGCCTCCTCCAGCGAGCGCACCACAGTGCAACCTTCGATGTGGTCGATGGTACGGCTAATGACCACGTTGGTGCGGTTGGGCAACGGTCGACCCAGCGACTCGTATGTCTTGCGGCCCATAATCACGGGATGGCCCGATGTGGTCTGACGGAAGAAACGCATATCCTCGGATATGTGCCAGAGCAGGGAGTTTTTATCTCCGATAACACCATTCTTGGCAACGGCTACGATTATACTTATCATTGCAGTCTGTTTTTAGAACGACATAGGTGCTTTGATGGCGGGATAAGGGTCGTATCCCTCCAGCGAAAAGTCCTCATAGCGGAAGTCGAATACCGACTTCACCTCAGGATTAAGGCGCATAGTGGGCAACTTGCGGGGTGTGCGCGAGAGCTGCTCGGCCACCTGTTCGGTGTGATTGAGGTAGAGGTGTGTATCACCCATAGTATGCACAAACTCACCTGCTTGCAGACCACACTCCTGTGCAATCATCATCGTAAGCAGGGCGTACGATGCGATGTTAAAGGGCACGCCGAGGAATGTGTCGCAACTGCGCTGATAGAGCTGACACGAAAGGCGACCCTCGGCCACATAGAATTGGAATAGGACATGGCACGGGGGTAGAGCCATATCCTCCACCTCGGCAACGTTCCACGCTGAAACCAACATTCGACGTGAGTCGGGGTTGTGTTTGATGGTGTCAATCACCTGCTTTATCTGGTCAATGGCCTCGCCATTTGCACGGGGCCAGCTACGCCACTGATAGCCGTAGACGTGGTTCAAATCGCCATAGGCATAACCCTCAATGGGTGAGTGAGTCTGCTGCTGCGAAGCTGAAAGGAACTCTTCCATCGAGATAGGCTCCTGACCCTTTTCGCGGCACAGCTCGCCATAGTAGCGGTAGGCGTCGTTATCCCATATGTGTACGCCGTTATCAACCAAGTATTTTATGTTAGTATCGCCTGCTAAAAACCACAGCAACTCGTGGATAATTCCCTTCAGGAATACACGTTTGGTTGTGAGCAGAGGAAATCCCTCGCTCAAGTCGAATCGCATCTGATGACCAAATACGCTGCGTGTGCCTGTGCCTGTGCGGTCGCTCTTTACCACACCTTCACGCATAATTCTATCTAATAGGTCGAGATACTGTTTCATTGTTAAAAGGTTTTTAGTGAGATATTACCCTCGTCGTCCAATGCGGCATACTGCACCTTGCCGTCCCAATTGCTCAGGAATAGGACTCGAAGCGACTCCTCGCTAAGGTCGTAGGGGTAGTGCATATGTCCGAAAATAATATAGTCGGTCGATGGGTGTTGCTCCTTGTAGTCGCGAGCGTAGTCAATTAAAAAGTCAAGCGACGAGGGTGTGATGTAATCCATTGAGTGCGACTTGCGTGATTTGCCACTCCACCACTGTCCAAAACGCATAGCCAAGTCGGGGTGGACTAGCCATGAGAAGATTTTACGCAGTACCGACGAGCGAAATCCCCAGTTCATCAACTGCAGCAGGGGCTTGCCCTTTATGTTCATATTGTCGCCGTGAGCAATAAATATCTCCTTGCCGGCGAGTCGCATACGCATAGGCTTATAGATAATCTTCACGCCACACTCACGCTCGAGGTAGTCGCTGCACCACATATCGTGGTTGCCGGCAAAGAAGTAAATCTCGATGCCTCGGTCGGTCAGTGAGGCCAGCTTACCCAACGTGCGCACAAAACCTTTTGGCGCAACCTTGCCGTACTCAAACCAAAAGTCGAAGATGTCACCAACCAAAAAAATGGTGGTGGCATCTTCGGCTACTTTATCTAACCACTCCACAAAACGTTGCTCGGTGCGACGAGAGAAGGTCTCATCGCCCGCTCCGAGATGAACGTCTGAAGTGAAATAATACATATTAAATGTGCTTCTTGATGGCCTCCTCCAACTGCTGACCGCTGAGGTCCTTGCCAAGGATGTTGCCCGAACGATCGATCAGGAAGTTGGTGGGCAGAGCTGTTACGTTGTATGCACCCACTGCAGGAGAGTTCTGACCCTGGAAGTCGCTTACGCTGATCCAAGGCAACTGCTGCTGCTGTACGGTGTTGATCCACAAAGCCTTCGATGTGTCGACACCTACCTGATATATCTCAAAGCCCTTGTCGTGATACTTTGCATAGATATCCTTCAAGTCGGCGTTGAATGCGTTGCTGTTGCCGATGGCTGCTGACCAGAAGTGAAGCAAGATAACTTTACCCTCAAGGTCTGAGAGCTTCTGGGTCTTACCATACATATCGGGCTGAGCAATATCGGGGAAGCTAGCCTCGCTAACCTGCGAAAGCAGACTGATTTGTGCATCCATACGAGCTACCTGGCTACGCAACAGGGGCAAGTAGTGGCTGTCGGGATATCGCTGCTCCAAAGCCTCGGCTACGGTACGGTAGTAGATTACGTCGCTATCGCCGTTGAAGAGGTTTGCATCGCCCGGTAGACGCTGGTAGAGTGCATATACGGCAGCTACACGGTCCTTGTTCTCGACGATAAAACGCACCTGTGCGCGCTTAATCTCATTCTTGAGCTTGGTGTACTCTACCGCCAATGCGTGACGCTCGCTATCGCTAAGGTCGTTGGCCGTAAGCTTTGACATAATCTGGTTGAGCGATAATACACCCTCCACGTAGTCGTGGTTAAATGAGTGCAAGAGCTCTGACTCCTCCGAACCCTCTACTGTGTAGTTGCGCAGAGCGTTTCCGGCCGAGTTGATAGAGATCTTGTCGCCACCCTGCAGAAGCAAGGGGATGCGATCGCCGTTAAAAACAATATGGTAGAGCGACGGACTTGTAGCCGATACGCTCTCCAGCGCAAACTCAAACTCGCCCTCATTGCTGAGTGCCACCGAGTCGATGATGTTCTGCTCGAGGACTGTCGATTGCTCCAGATATACCATTTTAGCCTCTGTGCCTACAAAGCGACCAGAGATCTTTACTTTCGATGATTGGCACGAACTCAATGCCAAAAGTAGCACTGCGGCTACGTAAAAAAACTTGTTCATTCGTACTATTTTATTTCGTTCGAAATACAAATATAACATTTTTTCGGAAATAACACAAAATTACTTCTGTGAATTATGACGCATTGCGTTTTCTGCACCATTTTTCTTCGCTCCGCTGTTGTTCGAACGATTCTTCTGGTTGTACTGTTTTTGTGCGCCATTTTTCTGCCCGGCCTTCTGTTGGGGGCGTTGCGAGGACTTTGAGGGACGTGCCGAAAAGTATTGTTTATACTCACTTCGGAGATTATTTAAGGCCACTTCATCGATTTCGATGCAACCCTCGGACATCTGCTTTATATCTTTTATTATCACCTCGTTGTTGGGGTGCTCCTGATTGTATTCAAAGCTCTTGGCTCGCATATATCGGGCAAGCGAGTCGATGGCCACTGTCGTGGCTTCGCGATTCTCCTCGTCGCAGAGTTTGCGAATCATATGCTGTACATATTTACCATAGTGCTTGTATGTTATACGCTCCTGCGAGTATTGCATCTTTCGAGGCGCTATGGTTAACTCTTCGCGTGTTGGACGGGGATATGGTGAATCTACATCGAGCTGGAAATCAGACATAATGAATAGATGGTCCCACAATTTGTGAGTAAAGTCGGCAGTGTCGCGCAGCAGAGGCTGCAGGTTGCCCATCACGGCAATCACGGCGCGAGCCTGACGGTTGCGCTCCTCGCGATCCTCGATTAGAAGCAGTTGGTCCACCATTTCGTGGATGTGACGACCATACTCGGGCAGATAGAGTCGGCGACGTGTGTTGTTGTAATTGTGTCTCATAAAAAAGTGCGGTTTATCAACTTGCACCCCGACCCACGATGTGATTAAAAGGTTAAAACACGTTCCAAAGGTGTGTCGGACATAAACCGTTTAGGGATTAAAAGAGAACCTGTTTGCACTCGGTGGCGCGTTGGCCTGAAGATTGGATGAACCGAATAAAGAGGTTATCTTTGGTTGTGCAAAGTAAGTGTAAAAATCTCAAATATCAAAATATGGCTAAAGTTTTAATACTCGAACAATCAAAAAGTATGCGAAACACGCTACGTGAGAGATTGGAGTTTGAAGGTTTCGCAACGGCTGTTGCTGAGCGTGACGACATAACCGAAGGTATAGTGGCGCGTCGTGGTTATGATGCTATTCTTGCCGGTAGCGAGAGTGGCGATGTGGCCTCGCTGGGTGTACCTTTTATAATAGTTACATCGTCGGGCTCTATCGACGAGGCTGTTAATGCCGTCAAAAGCGGTGCTGAGGATTACCTCACTGTACCCATCGATATGAATCGTCTGCTGAGTTCGCTGCGTCGCATCGTAGAGCAAGTAGAGAAGCCTGCACCTGCGGTGGCACTACCCTCAAAGCGGCGGCGTATGAGCGGTAGGGGATGTGCAATTATAGGCTCGTCTCCCGCCATCGAGCGAGTACGCCACCTGATTGATAAGGTGGCACCGTCTGATGCCCGCGTGTTGATTACGGGTGAGAACGGAACAGGTAAGGAGCTTGTTGCACGTTCACTGCACGACAAGAGTGCCCGTGCCTCGGCGCCCTTCGTAGAGGTTAATTGCGCGGCTATCCCATCGGAACTCATCGAGAGTGAACTCTTTGGTCACGAGCGTGGAGCCTTCACTTCGGCCATCAAGCAACGCAAGGGTAAGTTCGAGCAGGCCAATGGCGGTACACTCTTTATGGATGAGATTGGCGATATGTCGCTTTCGGCGCAAGCCAAGGTGCTCAGAGCCCTGCAGGAGAGCAAAATCAGCCGTGTGGGTAGCGACAAGGATGTGACAGTTGATGTGCGTGTTGTGGCAGCCACCAACAAAGATATTAGGGCCGAGATAGCCAAGGGTAATTTTCGTGAAGATTTGTATCACCGCCTGAGTGTGATACTAATCAAGGTGCCTCCTCTGCGTGAGCGCTCGAGTGATATAGCACAGTTGGTGGAGCACTTCGTTGAGCAGATTGCTGCAGAGTACCATCTCTCGCCCAAGAAGGTCGATGACGAGGCTATGCGAGCCCTGAAGGCTATGCCGTGGAGCGGTAATATTCGCGAGTTGAGAAATGTGGTCGAGCGCTTGATGATTCTAAGCGGCGAGCGTGTCACGGTCGAGGATGTGGGAATGTATTGTTAGCATTCTATTGTCTATTCCTGATAGAGCAGACAACGCAACTCCTCCACAGTGTCGGCTATTGCATTGGGTGAATTCTGCTCCAACTCTTCGCGTGAACGAAATCCCCAACTTACGCCAACCGAACGAATAGAGGCGTTGTGTGCAGTCTGCATATCTACACCCGAGTCGCCCACCATTGTGCAGTTTGTGCGCTCGACGCCGGCCTTTGCTATAATCATATCGACGAGTGCCGTGTCGGGTTTCAGGGGTACTCCCTCGCGGTTGCCGCAAATATCAACAAAGTCGATTGTGGGGAAGAATTTTTTAATCAGCTTCTCGGTGCCTGCTTGAAACTTATTCGATGCCACGGCAAGTCGTGCTCCGTCGCGCTGCAGGTCGTTCAGCAGCTCCCCCATACCCTCGTAAGGTACGGTCTTGAGGTCGATATGCTCGATGTAGTAATCCACGAAATCCTTGCGTGCCGCCGCCACATACTCGGGCGTGCGGAGTGCCTCGGGCAGGGCTCGCTCCACCAGACGCATAATACCATTGCCTACAAATGAGCAGTACTGCTCGTAGGTGTGCTGGGGTAGGTTGCGCAGTGCGAGCATATGGTCACACGCCTGAGCCAAGTCGCCAATGGTGTTGAGCAGTGTGCCGTCGAGGTCGAATATTATGAGTTTACTCTTCATTTTCAGTGCGAGGATATATTTTGTAGCCGATGGCCGCTATCAAAATCGACATCACAGGACTTACAAGGTTGAATACGCAGTAGGGCAGGTAGGTGAGCGTTGCCACACCCAATACCGTAGACTGCGCCATACCGCACGAGTTCCACGGGATAAGCACCGAGGTGATGGTGGCCGAATCCTCTACGCTACGGCTAAGCAGACGACGCTCGAGCTGGCGATTGTCGTAGAGCTGGCGGAAAAGGTTGCTCGTAAGAATGATAGATATGTATTGGTCGCCCGTCGTAAGGTTGAAGAAGATACCCGAACATACGGTCGAGCCTACAACGCTTACCGTGCGATGAGCCATTCGTACAAAGAGTTGCGAGATCGAGGTAAGCATACCACTGCCATACATCACACCTCCAAAACACATTGCACAGATAATAAGCCACACGGTATTCATCATACCACCCATACCGTTCGTTGTCACCAGGTCGTTGAGCAGGGCGTTGCCTGTCTCCACCGAAGTGGTTGTTGTGGCTGCAAGTATTACGGCTTTGAGCGACGACATAAACGACGAAACATCGCTCTGAGCTATGCTCAAGATTACGTCGGGCTGTGCAATGACCATTGCTACAGCCGCCATAGCTGCCGAGGCAAAGAGGGTGATAATTGCAGGCAGACGCTTGGTGATAAGCACTGCAGTAAGCACGGGAACAATGAGCAACCATGGTGAAAGGTTGAACGAAGAGTTCAATGCCGCCTCAATCGAGGCTGTGTCGGCCTCCGATGCTGGCGACGAGGTGAAACCTACAATGGCGAAGGTGATAATGGCAATCAGTAGCGAGGGGATGGTGGTAATCATCATATACTGGATGTGCTTGAATAGCGGCACCTCCGAGGTTGATGAGGCCAACACCGTCGTATCACTCATAAGCGAAATCTTATCGCCAAAGTATGCTCCCGAGATAATTGCTCCGGCAATCCATCCATCGTCAAATCCCAGCGCACGACCAATGCCCATCAGTGCAACGCCGATTGTTGCGATGGTTGTCCACGACGAGCCCGTCAGCAACGAAATTACGGCACAGATGATGCACGATGCGGGTAGGAATATCGAGGGGTGGAGAATCTTCAATCCGTAGTAGATGAGCGTGGGGATAATACCACTCGCCATCCAGGTGCCGGCAATGGCTCCGATAAGGATGAGGATGATGAGCGCAGGGGTTGCGCTACGCATATTGTTCACTACGGCATCCTCCAACTGCTGCCATTTGCAACGGTAAATGCCCATTGCGATGGCGGTACAGACGGCCGAGGCGGTGATGAGTGAAAGCTGGCTACCTCCCGAGATGGCATCGCCTCCGAAGAGTTTGATTGAGAGTGCCAGGAAGATAACCAATACTACAAGGGGTATGAATGAAACTATGGTTGCCGGTTGTTTGATGTTGCTAATGTTGCCCATATTATAGTATTTATGACCGCAAATATACACAAAACATATCAATCAGAGCCCAATACAGCGAAAAGTTCTCTCTGTAAATGGTACAATGTCGGCTAAAATCATTATATTTGCATTATACAGCACTGTTTTTTATGATACGACTATCAATTGTAATTGCAACATATAACCGCTCAGCTCTGCTGATGCAGGCTCTGAACTCAATCGTCGAGCAGACCTTTCCGCGCTCGGAGTGGGAGTGTGTGGTGGTGAACAACAACTCGTCTGACGACACCGCCTCGGCCTTCGCCTTGTTTGCCGAACAGCATCCCGACTACAACCTACGAATGGTTCTGGAGCCTAATCAGGGGCTTTCGTTTGCCCGCAATCGAGGCATACGCGAGAGCGTGGGTGAGTATATCGCCATCGTTGACGATGACGAGCGCATAGCCCCCGAGTTCGTGGCCTCGTATGTTGCCTTGTTTGACAATGTGCCCGACGCAGTGGCAGCTGGTGGTCCTATCGTGGCGGAGTATCCCGAGGGTCGTCCTCGTTGGATGTCGGCCTATACCGAGCGCCCCATTGCCAACACTATGTATTTTGGCGATAAGGTGCGTGAGTTCCCACGCGGTCGTGTACCTGGAGGCGGTAATATGGCTATGCGTCGTAGTGCTGTGCGTCGTTACGGAGTTTTCGACACCTCGTTAGGTTATGTGGGCGAGACACTTATCGGTGGCGAGGAGACCGACCTTTTTGAGCGTTTGCAGATAGCTGAGGCCAAGTATTACTATGTTCCTCAGGCTGTTATGTATCATATTATTCCTAAAGAGAAACTCACGGCCGAGTATTTGTGTCGCTTGAGTTACAACGTGGGTGTTAGTCAGTTGCGTCGTGCCCACTACTATCGTCGCAAGGGTCGTGTGCGCGTGAAGGAGATTATTAAGTGGCTAATTACGTTGGTACTGGCTGCGTGGTATGTGATTACCCTGCAGTGGAACAAGGCCCGATATCTTGTTATGATGCGCTACAACATTACGCGTGGCTTGTGGAGTGAATAGTTATAAGATTTTCAATAAATAGAAAGGGTGTCCAATAGATTTGGACACCCTTTTTTCTTTCTTATTGTATAGTTTACATCGACAAGATACGAACCAAATCGACATCCTTAAGATCCATCTGCTGTGTGTGAGCGATAGCACGCTTGAAAGGTACATAGACATAGTCGCCATTTTTGATGCCAATCATCACATTACGCTGACCCTCCGACAAAGCCTCGATAGCCGTAGCACCCATCTTTGATGCAAGGATACGATCCTTTGCTGTGGGTGAACCACCACGCTGCAAGTGACCGAGGATTGTAACGCGAGCGTCAAACTCGGGGAACTCCTTCTTGATACGCTCGGCCATACCCATCGCACCGCCCGTAGCCTTATTCTCTGCTACCAGTACGATAGCCGAACTCTTGCTCTTGCGGAAGCCGTTGTGGATAAGCTCGGCCAACTGGTCTACCTCCATTTCTCGTTCGGGGATGATAGCCGCCTCGGTACCCGAAGCGATAGCGCCGTTCAAAGAGAGGTAGCCTGCTGTGTTACCCATTACCTCGACAAAGAACAATCGGTCGTGGCTCGACGCCGTGTCGCGCAACTTATCCACCGCATCGACGATGGTGTTGAGCGCTGTGTCGTAGCCGATAGTCTCGTCGGTGCCGTCAACGTCGTTGTCGATTGTCCCGGGAAGACCCACGATAGGCACATCGAACTCGTTGGCGAAGATCTGTGCGCCCGACAATGAACCGTCACCACCTATGACTACCAATGCATCGATGCCTGCTGCCTTCATATTGTCGTAGGCCAGCTGGCGACCCTCGGGAGTGCGGAACTCCTTGCTTCGAGCCGTCTTGAGGATTGTACCACCCTTCTGGATGATGTTGCTTACGCTACTCGATGTGAGGTCGATGATTTTGTTGGTCACCAAACCGTGATATCCACGCAGGATACCCTTAACCTTGTAGCCGTTATAGATTGCCGTACGTGTGACAGCACGAATGGCCGCGTTCATACCCGGAGCATCACCGCCCGAAGTGAGAATACCGATACACTTAATTGCCATAGTAATTTGTGAGTTAGTTCTAACTTGTTTTCGCAAATATAACTATTTTTTTATAGAATACCGCTCGCTACAAGCAAAAAATATAGTCGAAAGGGTATCTTCGTTGAATTATATGTTGTGGCATAATGAAAAAAGAGTGCCGAAAAATGTTCGACACTCTCTTCAATTCTATATTCAAATCTTGCTTAGTTGCCCTGCAACTCCCTTTTTATCTCATTGGCCGTAGCTTTAATCTCGCGTTCAGCCTCGCGAACTTCCTCCTTGAACTCCTCTGTGGCTTCATCCCACTGCTTGAGGATTTGGCTGTGAGTCTTCTCAGCAGCTGTGGCCAGATCCTCCTCGAAACGAATCTTCACGCCACCAATACTGAAGATGACAGCCTTCGAGGGATTCTCCTCGCTGTTGTTTACCTCGGTGGTGTAGTTGATGACCTTCTCACCATCGATGGTAATGCCGTTGGCATCGAGTTTTACCACCTTGCCCTTGTCGTCGGTAATGGTAAATCCCGACTCATCGATCTTTAGCGAGCTCTCCATCTGCTGCACTTCGTTGCCCGGACCCTGGATGGTAACGGTGAGATTGTCGCTCGTGCGAGTTACAATGTCGACATCCTCGAATTGCTGGTCGAATGCCGAAATCTCCTCCTCGGTGAACTCCTCAAAGAGTATCTCCTCGTCGTTTTCGAATACCGACTCGAAGGCGTTCTCAATCTGACGGTCGAGGCTGATGGGCGATTTGATAGCTGTGATAGTCAGCGCACACAGAGCTACAAGCCACACAAGGAACATCGCAAGCAGAGCTTTGCCGTTGGGGCGACGCGAGATGAGCAACACTACCGATAGGTAGATAAGTGTAAAGATTGGAATCATAGCTACTGCGAAGAATGCAGCCAAGCCCCAGCCCGTGATGGCATCGAACGACATAATCGCGGGGGTAGTTGTGAGGGCTACGAGTATCAATACACTTGCTCCGCAGACAAGTCCGACGAGAACGAGTAGCGTAAAAATCTTCACGCAGATGAGCAGAAAGCGGCCAAAGGCTGCTACCAGACGAGCTATGATGGTGCGCTCGTGGTGATCGGGTGCAGTAACCGTATTCTCGCGTATGCTGTCGGCTGTGATGCGTTCTCCGCGCATTTCAAGCTTCTGGCGTGCCGATGATGCGGCGGGGATGGCAAACCACATAATCAGGTAACCCAAGACGATAAAGCCAAACAGGTTGTTTGAGATGCTGATTACCCAGTTCGAGATTTCGAGCGATCCAGTTATAGGTGTCAAAATTAGTGGTACGAACAAAGCCAGTCGTATCCATGCAGGATCGGTGTCAAAGTAGCGTGCTATGCCGGCACACACACCGCCCAATTTGCCGTTTTCGAGGTCACGATATAAACGACGTGGGATACGGGGATTGCCATACTGGTCTTCGGTCTCGGCGTGGCGCTCCGAAGCCTCCTCGTCAATCTCCTCGGCCGAGCCCAACTGCTTGATGATGTTGTCAATCAACGGCTTTGCAATTATGGCATCGATGGGCTGTGTCGAGAGTATTAACTCGGCGATACGAGCCTCGATATCGGCGATAATCTCCTCACCGTCGGGGTTGTCTTTATATGTATTGTGGAGCGATTTTAGGTAGTCGCTCAAAGCGTCGTAGGCATTGCGTTCGAGGGTGAACGATACCCCTGCTATGCTGCACTTCTTGATTTCGTTCATTGTCGTAAAAGTTTGGAGTAATTACATCTGGCGAACGCTACCGCCGCTTGACTTCTTAATGTGGACATCCAAGTCGTGGCTACCCTTGTATGCCACTGTGCCACCTGATGAGGCCTGAGCCTTGAGCGACTTGCCTGCGCTGACTTTGATGTCGGCACCCGACGATGCATCAGCTATTGTGCCAACCATAACATCAACCTCTGTCGCTTTGATATCGGCCGCTGACGAAGCCTCCAAATTGAGCGAGCCAGCCTTACCCGAGAGGGTGATGTCGGCCGCCGAAGAAGCCTTGGCCTCGCAGTTGTTTACCAGCAGGTTTACATTGGCTTTGGCTGCCGATGAAGCCTCGATTGAGCACTCTGTGGCCTTTACCGATGCCACTACCGATGCGGCCGACGAAAGCTCAATATCGCACTCACTAACATCGGCCTTGGCGATGCGTATGTCGGCTGCCGATGAAGCCTCGATGTCGAGCTCCGACGCCTCGATGTTGTGCTCTACATTAATCTTGGCTGCCGAAGTGGCCTTCAGCTCTGAGAGTTTTGTGCTCATGGGAAGGCTTACCTCGGCCGTTACGTTGTTTATAGTGCGAATCTCGTCGTCGATTGTAATGTGCAACACACCATCATTTTCCTTGATGCTGATATATGGCATCAGGTTGTCGTTAGCACGTACGATGGCCGTTGAGCCTGCGCGGTCGTCTAGTGTAACCTTCACGGCACGGCTAGCCGCTACACCGCGGTAGTTTGAAGAGATTTGGCGCTCCTCGGTAATTATGCGGTTACTGCCACGAAAACGATCCGAGCCTTTGTCGTTCGACAAGGCTCCATCGTTGCGGATTATCTTGGCCTCTGCAAAAGTGTTGTCGCCAAATGTCAGCTCGATGTGGTCGGTGTCGATAGACTCGGCAAAATCGCTGATGCGCTCCTCAAACTTTTCGATGAATTCATCAATCTGCTGCTCGTTGATTGTAATCTGCTTGTTGCGTGTTTTTATCTTTATCGAGCCCTGTGCCTGAGTGTTAGTTGTTGTGCTCAGTAGGAGCAGGAGTGTTGTTGCAAAATAAAAAATACGTTTCATAGTTGTTGTGTAATAGTTGTTTATGTTTTTAAGTTGAGTGTTATTTTACTACAGCGCCGAGTTTAATTACTGTCGACTCCGAGCCTTCGCCTGTATTCTGCTCGGTGGAGGGTTTACTGTGGCGGATGGTGTTAATCTGCTCAACCATCTCGTTCCACGCCTCATCCAGTAGCGCCAACTGCTTACGGCCGGCCTCGGTGAGCATATAATACTTGCGGGGTGGGCCTTGAGGGGACTCCTCCCAGCGGTAGGTCAAAAGACCTGCATTCTTCTGTCGTGTAAGAATGGGGTAGAGCGTACCCTCGACAACGATCATCTGAGCCTGCTTAAGCTCGGCGATAATCTTGGGCGCGTATGAGTCCTCGCGTGAGAGTATAGCCAGAATGCAATACTCGAGGATACCTTTGCGCATCTGTACTTTTACATTATCTTCGTTCATAGCTTTTCCTTGACTTAATTGTTTGACTTGAATGGTTAGGCCTCAGGCTCGTATGGGAGTACAGCCCAGAGAATGAGATAGATCCAAAGCGTAGCACCTGCAGCGAAGATGCATAGGATGGCAGCAATGCGAACCATCGATGCCTCCAGCCCGAAATATTTTGCTACACCAGCGCACACACCCGCAATGGAGCGATCCTTGCGTGAGCGGTAGAGGCGTTTCTCATCCCTCTCGCGACCCAGAGTAGAGTTGAGCGGGCGGTTAGCCGCTCCGAAATCCGCAGGTCGTCCGATTTGGGCCATCGTATTACGCAATACGCCGTAGGTGATGACCATCATAGGCGAGGGTACCTTCTCGCGGAAAAGCTCGGCTATGCGCGCCTCGATGTCGGCCATTGTCTCGGTGTCGGTCTCGGGCAGACGACGCGAGATGTCATCCAAGTACATGGTGAGCGCAGAGTAAGCATCCATGTCCATGGTGAAGGCTTGCCCGGCAATGTTTACATTAATTGTCTCTTTCATAGTTGAGTATTTTAGAGTGTTTAGATATTTTCCTGATGCAAATATATAAACAATTTTGGTATTTTGTATCACAAAGTAGTGGATTTTTGCATCATTCTATGTTTTTTTTAGGTTTTCTCTATAGAGAAAGTTTTTTTTCGATATGTATTGCGACTATGCGGACCTTAATAAATTACGACTGAGTATATTTTTATTTTAGCTAAAAATAGGTTTGGCATTTAGCTTAAAAGCATATACCTTTGTCCGCGTATGTTAAAAATTATGGCCATAATGGGCGCAGGAGCTCTGCTGGGTTTCCTCTTGCGTCGCCTGAGTGTGTTGAAACACTTGGGTACAACGTCAATGACTACCATCGTGCTGCTACTTTTCCTGATGGGAGTAGAGATCGGTGGTAATGAACGCATTGTGCAGAATCTTACATCGCTTGGCGTTGAGGCTCTTGCAATTGCGGTAGCTGCTACATTGGGAAGTGTGGTGGCAGCTCGCATCGTATATTATAAATTCTTTAATCGCCAGCGCCATGAAGAGTAGTATGATGATTGTGGGCGCCTTCGTAGTGGGGTGTGTGCTGAGCTATTTCGATATGGTGCCAGCGTGGTTGGAGAGTGGCAATGTGGTGATGTGGGTTTTGTATGCGCTGATGATTCAGGTTGGAATGAGCATCGGTAGCGACCCGCGCCTGAAGGAGATTCTGCAGACTCTCTCGTTTCGTCTGCTGCTTCTGCCTTGCGCTACGCTTATCGGCACATTTGTGGCTGTGTCATTGGTCTCGCTACTAATTGCCCGCTGGTCCCTGTTTGATGTGCTGGCCGTAGGTAGCGGTATGGGTTATTATTCGCTCTCGTCAATTCTTATCACCTCGCTCAAAGAGCCTACGCTCGGTGTAGCGGCAGCGGCTGAGTTGGGTACTATTGCTCTTATTGCCAATGTATTGCGAGAGATGTTCACTCTGTTGTTGGCTCCGCTTATGGTGCGCTGGTTTTCGCCCGTGGCACCGATATGCTCTGGTGGTGCGACGACGATGGATGTAACTCTACCCGTTATTACTCGTTACTCGGGCAAAGATTGGGTCTTTGTCTCAATTGTGCACGGTATTTTGGTCGATTTTAGTGTTCCCTTCTTTGTATCACTATTCTGCTCGCTCTAAAATCGAACTTTTTTTGTACATTTGCCTCATATAATCAATTAAGGAATAATTAAGTATGGCACGAGTTGTAGTTGGACTTTCGGGTGGAGTGGATTCTTCGGTTGCGGCATACCTGCTTAAGGAGCAGGGGTATGAGGTCATAGGCCTCTTTATGCGTAATTGGCACGACACAACAGGTACGCTCGAGGGCGACTGTCCGTGGTACGACGATCAGGTCTTTGCCGAGCTTGTAGCAAAGCGACTTGATATTCCGTTCCGCTTTGTTGATCTGTCGGAGGAGTATAAGAAGCGCGTGGTGGATTATATGTTCTCCGAGTATGAGCAGGGTCGTACTCCCAATCCCGATGTGTTGTGTAATCGCGAGATAAAGTTCGATGTATTCCTCAAGGAGGCACTCAAGATGGGTGCTGACTATGTGGCTACGGGACACTACTGCCAGAAGGCAACCGAGATAGTTGATGGCCGCGAGGTCTATCGTCTGCTGGCGGGTGCCGATAAGAATAAGGATCAGAGTTACTTCCTGTGCCAGCTCACTCAGGAGCAGTTGCGCTATGCCCTTTTTCCCATAGGCCATTTGCAGAAACCCGAGGTGCGAGCCATCGCCGCCGAGCAGAAACTTGCTACGGCCAAGCGCAAGGATTCGCAGGGCATATGCTTCGTGGGTAAGGTCGATTTGCCCGTATTCCTGCAACAGCAGTTGGCTGCACGACAGGGTAATGTTCACGAAATATTGCCTTCGTGGCGAGGCTATGGTGTGGAGCGTAGCGACGATGATTTGGCAGCACTCAGTACCCCATATCGCTATACGGTGCGTGACGGCAAGAAGATAGGCACGCATAACGGCGCCCACTTCTACACCATTGGTCAGCGCAAGGGCTTGGGCATTGGGGGCCGCAAGGAGTCGCTCTTTGTGTTGGCTACCGATGTGAAGGAGAATGTTATATACGTTGGTGAGGGTGATTCTCATCCAGGACTTTATCGCCGAGTGTTACACATTAAGCCCGAAGAGATACATTGGGTCGATCCCGAGCAGAGTATGTCGGTGGGTGAGCGTCGTCGTTACGATGTGCGTATACGTTACCGTCAGGCGTTGCAGAAGGCCGAACTCGTATGCGATGAGCAGGGTCTTTATATCCGCTTCGATGAGCCGCAACGAGGTATTGCCGCAGGCCAGTTTGCCGCCTGGTACGATGGCGAGGTGCTGGTTGGCTCGGGTGTAATTGAGCAGTGATATGCATAATCTGTTGGTCGTACTCTTTGTGCTGTGCTCGTTGTGTGTACGGGCGCAACAATCACTCGATATTGCATTCTGCGATGTCGAAGCTCTGTATGACACCATCCCATCGAAATTCTACGATGACAGAGCCTATACCCCGCAGGGTAACAGACATTGGGACTCGCAGCGTTATCGCCATAAGGTGGCGGGCGTAGCAGCGTTGATCGACTCGATGGCTATGCCCGTGGTGGCACTCTATGGTGTTGAGAACGAGGCTGTGGTA
Organism: Alistipes sp.; assembly: GCA_045630065.1. Taxonomy (GTDB): domain Bacteria; phylum Bacteroidota; class Bacteroidia; order Bacteroidales; family Rikenellaceae; genus Alistipes. Next base: position 64,673 of record JAZQSN010000074.1, on the reverse strand, counting down.
CGAGATATAGCTTTGGCTACGAAAGGTGATTATGCCTACATCCATCGCACGATGGACTCTCGTGATGGGCTAGATTGTGCGCTTCTATATTATGGCGACCGACTTTTCCCCGAAACAATCACTTCGTGGCGTGGAGCACTATGCGTTGAGTGTGTGGTCGATGGCCGCAAGATGGCCATCATTGTAAATCATCGTTGCTCCTCACTCGGAGTGCTTATGGCAGAGCGGAGGTTGAACGATGAGGGTCGTAGTGTTATTGTTCTGGGTACTGCTAATATGCAAAATATGAGTGATTTGGGTCTGCAAGATCACTCCTCGCCAATTGAGGCCGCCGGCCGAGGTAATATGATGCGCTCGGGTAGATGGCAAATGCGCGACCATATAGCATCGTCGTGGCATGGCAAGGTGCGTTGTGATGTATATGCCAAAAAGTGGCTGATGAGCCCGAGTGGTGGAGTCCTTCCTACGTACGATCGCAATAAATACTACGGCGGAGTGAGTGGCTCGCTGCCAATCTTCGCCCAATTCTTTTATTATTAAGCAGAATATTATAACTTTGCATAAGAAGAAAGTTTCAAGTTAGGATATATGAGTAATGTTGCCCATTTCTTGGCGGCCGACCATCCCACAGCCTTTTCTGTAGAGGTGTTGCCGCCCGTTCGCGGTAAGAGCATTGAGCAGGTTCTGAAGACTATCGACCGCCTGATGCCCTACAATCCTGCATATATAAATATCACTACACATCGTGCCGATGTAGTCTATCGTGAGTTGGCAGGCGGTGTGTTTCAGCGCACCTACGAGCGCAAGCGCCCCGGTACTGTAGCCATTGCCGCAGCGCTGAAGGGTCGCTATGGTGTGCCCGTGGTGCCACATCTTATCTGTAGCGGATTCTCAAAGACTGAGATTGAAAACTGCCTTATCGACCTCTCATATCTTGGTATCACAAACCTTCTGGTGTTGCGTGGCGACAGAGCCAAGGGTGAGAATCGTTTTGTGCCGGCCGAGGGGGGGCACGAGCACGCCGTTGAGTTGTGTCACCAGGTGACTGACTTCAATCGTGGCATTCTGCTCGATGGCGAGTTGCACGAGCCACTCAATCAATTTTCGTTTGGCGTGGCAGGCTACCCCGAGAAGCACGAGGAGGCTATGAATCTCGATATGGACATAGAGTATATGAAGGCCAAGATTGAGGCTGGGGCTCAATATGTTGTAACGCAGATGTTCTTCGACAACGAGCGCTACTTCTCATTCGTGGAGCGTTGCCGAAAGGCAGGTATTACGGTGCCTATCATTCCGGGTATCAAGCCACTCACCTCGCTTACGCAGAAGGCTCTTTTGCCCAAGACATTCCACATTGATTTACCTATGGATTTGGCCGTTGAGTTGTGCCGTTGCCAGTCGAACGACGACGTGAAGGCTCTTGGTGTGGAGTGGGCCATCGGTCAGGCTCGCGAGCTGAAGGCAGCAGGTGTGCCGAGCATACACTTCTACTCAATGAATGCCGCGGCAAGTGTCGAGGCAATTGCCAAGGCAGTATATTAAATCAAATGAAGAGTTTACTACACGACATACTATCACATCGTATTCTGTTGCTCGACGGAGCTATGGGTACGATGATTCAGCGTTTTGGTCTTGCCGAAGCCGACTTTCGTGGCGAGGAGTTTGCCTCGCACGAGGTGTCGCTTGCTGGCAATAACGATCTGTTGTCGCTCACGCGTGCCGATGTGTTGTCGGCCATCCATCGTGAGTATCTGGAGGCCGGCTCCGATATTATCACCACTTGTACATTCAATGCTCAAGCCATCTCGCAGGCCGAGTATCGCACCGAACATCTTGTGCGTCGCATAAACCTTGCAGCGGTGGCTGTGGCACGTGCCGAGGCTGATCGTATGACGGCACTTACGCCCGACCGCCCACGTTTCGTGGCAGGCTCTGTAGGTCCCACGGGCAAGACCGCTTCGCTCTCGCCCGATGTGGATGATCCCGCTTTTCGAGCTGTCGATTTCGATATGTTGGTTGAGGCCTATCGTGAGCAGATTGACGCCCTTGTGGAGGGTGGTGTGGATTTGTTGCTCGTCGAGACGGCGTTCGATACCTTGAATGTTAAGGCTGCTCTGTCGGCTGCCGAGGAGGTCTTTGCTCAGCGCTCGCAGCGTCTGCCTGTGATGTTGTCGGTAACCATCGCCGACGCGGCAGGGCGTATGCTGGCGGGTCAGACAATGGAGGCTCTGCTTGCTTCGGTGGCGCATATTGATTTGCTCTCGGTTGGACTCAACTGTTCGTTTGGTGCCGAGCAGATGAAACCTCTGCTCAAGGAGTTGGCTGCGGCACCCTACTATGTGAGCGCCTATCCCAATGCTGGCATCCCCGATGCTATGGGTCGCTACGACCAGACTCCCGAGATTATGGCCTCGAAGATAAGAGAGTTTGTCGAAGAGCGACTGGTGAATATCGTCGGAGGGTGTTGTGGCTCTACGCCTGATCATATACGTGCCATTTCAGATGTCATAGCAACCGATTCGGTGCGTCAGCCCTCGTCAAACAAAGTTATGTGGTTGGCCGGACTGGATGGCTTTACCGAGAATGGAGCTTTTGTGAATGTGGGCGAGCGATGCAATGTTGCAGGCAGTCGCAAGTTCCTACGTCTTGTGGGTGAAAAATCCTACGACGAGGCACTCGCTATTGCTCGCGCGCAGGTGCGTGACGGAGCTATGATTCTCGATATAAATATGGACGATGCGATGCTTGATGCCAAGGCGGAGATGGTCCATTTCCTTAATCTGATGGCTTCAGACCCCGAGGTAGCACGTCTGCCGTGGATGGTCGATTCGTCACGTTTCGAGGTTGTCGAGGCGGCCCTGAAGGCTATTCAGGGTAAGGCCATTGTCAATTCTCTATCGCTTAAAGAGGGCGAGGAGGTCTTCTTGGAGCGAGCCCGCAGGGTGAAGTCGCTGGGTGCGGCATTGGTTGTGATGGCTTTCGATGAAGAGGGGCAGGCAACATCTTACGAGCGTAAGATTAAGATTTGCGAAAGAGCCTATCGCCTGTTGGTTGATAAAGTAGGTTTCGATGCACGCGATATAATTTTCGATCCTAATATCCTAACCATTGCTACTGGAATGCGTGAGCACGACAGTTATGCATTGGATTTTATTCGTGCTACGGAGTGGATTAAGGGCAATCTGCCCGGGGCCCGAGTAAGTGGCGGAGTGAGCAACCTGTCGTTCTCGCTCAGAGGAAACAACTATTTGCGTGAGGCTATGCACGCCGTGTTTCTCTATCACGCCATCGGCGCGGGATTGGATATGGCAATTGTTAATCCCGCTACGAAGGTTATGTATGCCGATATTCCCACTCAGTTGCGTGATGCGTTGGAGGATGTTGTTCTTTGCCGCCGTGATGATGCCACCGAGCGACTTATCGCTTTGGCCGAGCAGTATCGTGCCGAGCCTACAGTGCAGAAGCGTGTCGAGGATAGAGGCCTTATCCCATTGGAGGAGCGCTTGTCGATGGCTCTTCAGCGTGGTGACGAAGAGTTCTTGCAGCAGGATTTAGCCGAGGCTTTGAGTCAGTTCGACTCGCCAGCAGCGATTATCGAAGGCCCGCTGATGCAGGGTATGACAGAGGTGGGTACGCTCTTTGGCCAGGGAAAGATGTTCTTGCCGCAGGTGGTCAAGAGTGCCCGCACGATGAAACGTGCCGTGGAGATTCTTAAACCCTATATCGAGCAGCAGGGTGCAGGTCAGACCTCGAAGGCTGGAAGATATATGCTCGCTACTGTGAAGGGTGATGTACACGATATTGGTAAAAACATTGTGTCTGTTGTATTGTCGTGCAACAATTTCGAGGTAATCGATCTGGGTGTGATGGTACCTGCCGAGCAGATTGTGCGTGCGGCCGTGGAGCAGAAGGTCGATTTCATTGGCCTGAGTGGACTCATTACGCCGTCGCTCGATGAGATGTGTCGTGTTGCGAGTGAGTTGTGTAAGGCAGGCGTGAGTGTGCCCCTCTTTATCGGTGGTGCTACCGCATCGGCTCTGCATACAGCAATGAAGATTGCACCTCTATACGATGGTCCTGTGTTCTATGTCAAGGATGCGGCACAAAATCCCGTGTTGGCTATGCAACTATTGGGTCAGCAACGTGAGCAGATAATAAGCGAATTGAAAGATACACAACACCGTCTGCGTGAGCAGCACTCGGCAGCAGTAACGCCAAAGTCGGGCGAGCCTTTTGTCATTGATTGGAGTCGGGAGGAGTTGCCTGCGCCTTCATTTACAGGCGTGCGCGAGATGGAAATATCGGTGCAGAATGTGCGCCCCTATATAAATTGGACCCATTTCTATAATCTGTGGAAAGTATCCTCTTCATCGGCCGAGGCTGAGCAAGTGAAGGCTGAAGCAGAGGCTATGCTTGATAAAATGACTCACTATATGCGTGCAAGGGTTGGCTTTTTCCCCGCCTGTGGTGAGCAGAGTGCTATTGTTATGTCGCAAGGTGAGGGATGCAAGTGTTGCTCACCCACACACCAGGTGCGTATTGAAACACCACGCCAGACAAAGCCCAATAGTGATGGTGTTGCTCTTGCTCTGTGCGATTTCGTTGCGCCTAAGGGCGATTATGTGGGTGCGTTTGCTATTACCGTGTCGCAGTCGTTTGTCGAGGAGCTGGAGCGATTGAAAACACAGGGTGATGAGTACTCTTTGCTAATGATGCAGAGCCTTGGCGACCGTCTTGTAGAGGCGGCATCGGAGTGGTTGCACCAGTGTGTAAGACGAGAGTTGTGGGGCTATGCAAAGGATGAGAATTTGTCAGTCAAGCAGATGTTCAAGGCTGCCTATCGAGGCATACGACCCGCCGTAGGATACCCCTCGTTGCCCGACCAGCGAACTATATTCCCATTGGCCGAATTACTCGATGCCGAGCAGATTGGAATTCGCCTCACTGAGAATGGTGCTATGTATCCGCAGTCGTCGGTGTGTGGACTCTATTTAGCCTCACCCCACGCAAGGTATTTTATAGTTGAGTAAAAATAAAAAATCCCGCTCTAATGCAGAGCGGGATTTTTTATTGGTGAGTGATAATTAAAACTCCATATAATGAGGCTCGGGGAAGTGCATACCGTAGAGCGTAAGTCCTTCGGCCTTTGCCATCTCGATAACCATCTTGCGCGAAGCAATAGCCTGTGCGTGATCCATATCGAAACGAGCGCAAGCCTCGGGGTATGCCATCTGCAATGCCACACCGTGCATAATATCACCTACGATAAGGTGCTTGTCGGCACGATAGATAGTGTGGCCGGGCGTGTGGCCGTAGGCTGCAATGGGCTGAATGCCATAGGGCAGGGCGGCCTGCTCCTCGAAATATACAACCTCGTCATAAGCTGCAATCATAGCACGCATCTGCGCTGAGCGCTCCTCGCCCATAGCAATCCACGCATCATACTCCACCTTGGGAATGTAAAGCTTAGCATTCTCAAATACTGCCTTGCCATCCTTGGTCATACCACCGATATGGTCGCCGTGCATATGTGTAATCATCACATAGTCGATGTCGGCAGGCTGTACGCCATTGGCAGCGAGTGTGGGGATAAGCTGAGAGTTAGCATCACCATTACCTGCATCGAAGAGAATTTCCTTGCCCTCGGTTTTGATTAGGAATGCAGATGTAGAAGATGGAATACCATCCTCCAGACCCAACGATGCAATGGCTCCCTCGGGTGCTGTGTCAGCAAAGAGTGAGGCCGCCATAGTGCGAGGCTGGGCGTTATCTCTAAGTGCGATAACCTCGTATGAGGGGGCACTCTGACAAGAGACCACGAGTGCCATACAAGCACCAAGTGCAAGTGTAAACAGGCGTTTCATAGTAGTGAAGTTTTAATCAGTTAAATTATTACAAACCACGGTTGCGGAGCAGTGCGTCGATCTGAGGCTCGCGACCACGGAAGTTCTTGTACATTGTCATACCGTCGTCGATACCACCAGGAGTAAGAACGTACTTACGGAACTTAGCTGCAACCTCCTGATTGAAGATGTCGCCAGTCTCAGCAAATGCGTCGAACGCATCAGCGTCCAATACCTCAGCCCACATATAGCTATAGTAACCAGCAGTGTAACCACCACCCATAGTGTGAGAGAAGTTAGTCATACGGTAACGGGGCAAAATCTGTGAGGGGATACCACGCTCAGCCAGCTTCTCAGCCTCGAACTCCATAACGTTCAAATCGGCGGGAACCTCGGTCAATACGTGCAAATCCATATCGCTGAGTGATGCGGCAACATACTCAACAGTAGCGAAGCCCTGACCATACTTAGCACTCTCCTGAATCTTGTTTACAAGCTCCATAGGGATAATCTCGCCGGTCTGGTAGTGCTTAGCATATACTGCCAGTACCTCGGGCTCAAATGCCCAATGCTCGTTAATCTGTGAAGGCAACTCCACGAAGTCACGCTCGGTGCCACCTGCGCCGTTGTAACGTACATCACGCATAAAGCTGTGCAATGCGTGGCCAAACTCGTGGAACATAGTCTCTACGTTGTCGATGCTCTGCAACGCGGGAACATCTCCCGAGGGAGCTGTCATATTACAGCAGTTTACAACGATAGGAATAATGCGCTCCTGGCCATCGTAGCTCTGGCCACGGAATGAAGTACACCAAGCGCCGGCGTTCTTGCCATCGCGGGGGAAGTTGTCGCTATAGAAGATAGCGATTGTGGTGCCATCGCGGTCGATAACCTCGTAAGCCTTTGCTGTGGGCTCGTATGAGGGAACCTCTGCGGTAATCTCCTTAAAAGTAAGGCCGTAGAGCTTGTTGGCAACATAGAAGATACCCTGCATTACGTTGTTGATCTCGAGGTAAGCACGAATCTCCTGCTCATCAACAGCATACTTAGCCTGCTTTGCCTTATCCTGGTAGTACATAAAGTCCCAACCCTCGGGCTCGAATGTCTTACCCTCCTTGCGAATCTCGGCACGGATGTCGGCAATCTCCTCCTTAGCCTTCTTAACGGCGGGCTCCCATACCTGATCCAAGAGGTTGTAAACAGCCTCGGGAGTCTTAGCCATACGATCCTCCAAAGCCATTTCAGCGTATGTGTTGTAGCCCATCAACTTAGCCTTCTCCAAACGCAAGGCAACCAACTTGGCAGAGATCGCCTTGTTGTCGTACTCGTTGTCCTGGTTGCCACGGTTGTAATAAGCCTTATATACCTTCTCGCGCAACTCGCGGTTCTCGCAATACTGCAGAACGGGGTTGCAGCTGGGGCGCTGCATGTTAAACATCCACTTACCCGGCTGGCCATTGTCGGCAGCCATCTTCGCTGCAGCATCGATGTTTGCCTGGGGCAGACCCTTCAACTCCTCGAGTGAGTTAGCCACAACGAATGTGTTGTTGGTCTCGTGCTGGAGGTTCTGCGAGAATGTAAGCTGCAACATAGAGATCTCCTGATTCAGTGCGCGGAGCTTCTCCTTGTCGGCGTCGTTGAGCTCGGCACCGCTGTTTACAAAGCGCTTGTATGTGTTCTCCAAAACGGTCTTCTCCTCAGCTGTGAGTGTGAGGTTGTCCTTCTGCTCATAAACAGCCTTTACGCGTGCGAAGAGCTCGGGGTTGAGGTTGATATCGTCGCTGTGAGCCGATGAAAGGGGAGACATCTCCTTCTGCAAGGCGCGAATCTCATCATTTGAGTTACTGCTTGACAAGGGGCTGAATGTGCCACGCACCTTGCGAAGAGTTGCACCGCACTGATCCAAAGCGGCGATGGTGTTGGCGTAGGTAGGAGCCTCGGGGTTGTTGATGATAGCCTCGATCTCGGCTTTCTGCTCGGCCATACCTATGAGCATACCCTCGCGATAGTTGTCAATAGTAATTTCAGAGAAAGGAGCAATACCGAACGGTGCGGTAAACTCATTGAAAAGCGGGTTGTCAGACTTCTTGCTGCCACAACCGCAAGCAGCGATTGCTACAGCTGCCATAATGATGTGTTTTGTGATTTTCATATTGTTATACATATTTTGTTCGTTGCGACAAATATAATGAATTAAAATTGAAATTCTTGCGTCGGCTTAAAAATTCTTTACCACATTGCATTGGCAGCTCTTCAAAACCTCCCTGCAACGCTCGATGTCGCTCGGGCGGATTACGATGTTGGCCTTGTCGCCCTCGGCAAAGGCGTACATATACTCGATGAAGATATCCTTCTCGGAGAGTCTGTCGAGAATGGTTGACAATGCACCCGCCTCGTTTGTGCAGCTGATGCATACCACGTCGGTGAGCATAACGGCAAAGTTAGCCTCACGCAACACCTCTACGGCACGGTCTACCTCGGCTACGATGAGTCGCAGGATGCCGAAATCGGTGGTCTCGGCCATGCTGAACGCCTGCATATTGATGCCTGCCTTTCCCAAAATCTTCGTTACCTCGTTGATTCTTCCGGTCTTGTTCTCCAGAAAAACCGATAATTGTTTGATAGTCATATCTGGCTCTGTTTATTATTTCAACTGACGGTTATCTATAACGTGCTTGCCCTTGCCCTGACTGCGCTCGATGCTGCCGGGCTCCATCAGGCGTACATCGGCACTAATCGAGAGTACGCTCTTAAGACGGTCGGCAAGGCGCTTTTTCATCTCAAGCATACGGCCGATGTCGTCGCTGAAGTAGTCGCGACGTACCTCCACCTGTACCTGCAGCGTGTCGAGGTTGTTTACTCGATTTACTACGAGCATATACTGTGGCTCGAACTCCTGCATCTCGAGGATGACACTCTCGACCTGCGAAGGGAATACGTTGATACCGCGAATGATAAGCATATCGTCGCTTCGGCCTACGATGCGACCCATTCTCACCGATGTGCGACCGCACGGGCAATCACCCTCAATGAGTGTGCAGAGGTCCTTGGTGCGGTAACGTAGCAAGGGCATACCCTCCTTGGTAAGGGTGGTGAATACCAACTCCCCTTGCTCGCCACGGGGTAGCTGCTCCAAAGTCTCGGGGTTGATAATCTCGGGGTAGAAATGATCTTCGTTGATGTGAGAGCCGTTCTGCACCTGACACTCGTATGATACACCGGGACCCATAATCTCGCTAAGGCCATAAATGTTGTAACCCTTCAGACCCAGACGCTCCTCAATCTCCTTACGCATATTCTCGGTCCAAGGCTCGGCACCGAAGGCTCCGATACGAAGACCGATATCCTCCTTCGTAAGTCCCATCTTATCCAGCGACTCAGCCAGGTAGAGTGCATACGAGGGTGTGCAGGCAATGCCCGAAATCTTCAAGTCGCGTATAAGGCGGATGTGCTTCTCGGTGTTACCTGTCGATGCAGGGATGACCGTAGCACCCAAGTTCTCAACGCCATAGTGAGCTCCCAAACCTCCCGTGAAAAGGCCGTAGCCGTAGCTCACCGAGTAGGTGTCGTCGCGTGTAACACCATAGGCGGTAAGGCATCGTGCCATAACCTCCGACCACACGGCCAAGTCCTTGCGCGTGTAGCCTACGATGGTGGGGTTGCCCGTAGTGCCCGACGATGCGTGCACACGCACAATCTCCGATGGGGGTGCTGCCTGCAGACCATAGGGGTAGTTGTCGCGCAGGTCCTGCTTTGTGGTGAAAGGCAACTTAACTATATCGTCTATGCTGTTAATATCCTCGGGGGAGATATCCATATCCTGCATTTTATGGCGGTAGAAGGGCACATTATGATATACATACTGCACAAGTTTCTTGAGTCGCTTGCCCTGCAGGGCGCGCATATCTTCGCGACTCATACACTCTTTGTTTGGATTCCAAATCATAGTAGCTTTATTTTCTCATTCCTAACCAAAATCTAATTCAAGGGGTGATCGGCGCTAAATGCTTTCATTCGCTCATACAGCACCTCGTACAACTCCTCTCTCATACGCGATGTGCAGGCTCTTACTCCCTGTTGCTCACTACCCGTTGTCGAGAGTGAAATGCTGCTTACACCGTAGTGCAACAACTCTCGCAAAAGGTCACCGCCGCTCATCTTGCCATAACCGATGGTGAAGAAGAAGCCATCGCCCACGCGATTGGTTACATCGTGGTCGTAAACGATATGAAAACCGTTGTCGACAAAAATCTTCTTCATTCGCTCGGCACGCACGGCGTACTCGCGTGTGTCCTCCACAAAGTTAATCTCGCCCTCGGTCGAAAGGCGTAACATCTCGGCGTAGGCATACTGTGTTGATGCCGTACAGCCCGATGTAATCATATAAAGAATTGATGCTATGAGTGTCTGTCCAAACACTCCTGCGTCCTTGTAGCGCTCGGCCAAGGCGGGGAATTGACGGTCGAAAAGACGATCGCTGATGCACACCAGAGCCATACGCTGGCCAGCGTAGCTGAATATCTTCGACGACGAGAGCATCAATATGTAGTTGTCGGTGTAGTGTGCTACCGTGGGCGGGTAGGGGGGCTCGAAGGGATGGCCCATATCGTGGCGGAAGTCCATGCAGAAGTATGCCAAATCCTCCATTACGATAATGTCGTGCTTCGTTGCCAGCTCGCCAATAATCTTCAGCTCCTCATCCTCCAGGCAAATCCACGCAGGGTTGTTGGGGTTTGAATATACGATGGCGGCAATATCGCCTGCCGAGAGCATCTGCTCCAGTTTCGAGCGCAGAGCCTGACCTCGGTAGTTGTAAATGTCGAACTCAACCCAGTCGGCGCCAATGACTCTTAGCTGCGACTTCTGGATAGGGAATCCGGGGTCGATAAAGAGCACCTTGTTTTTGCCGGGTGTGCGCTGTGTGCAGGCTATGAACGAACCAAACGAACCAGCCACGCTACCCACCGTGGGCACACAGGCGCGAGCCGATATGTCTACATTCAAAAATGCCTTCACAAAACGTGCAGCCTCACTCTTTAGTTCGGCTACTCCCGAAGCGGCAGGGTATTGCGAGCCTACGCCACGGTCCAGGGCGGCCTTCTCGGCCTCTACGCCACGCTGATTTACGGGCAGACCTGGTGAGCCCTGATCCATACGGATGAAGGGAATGCCTGTCTTCTGCTCCAGGTACTGCGCCACGAGCAACACCTCGCCAATGGTGGCACGCGATAGGTCGGCGATGTGCAGATCCGCAACCGCTTGAGCAACCAACTCTTCGCTAAATATCTTCATAACTGAATGGTCTACTTAATAGAGTTTAATCCCAAATCAAAAGCCTTGCAGTTCATCTCAACTATGGCCTCACCCTTCGATGCAAATACTCGCTTGATACTCTGGCGGAGCTGTTCGGGCGTAAGAATCTCGATGTGGCGGGCAGCCATACCGAGCAATACGACATTGGCGCTCTTGGGCACCTCGTTCTCGCGGGCAACCTCCTCGATGGGGAGAATAGCCGTGTGTGGCAGGGTGTTTAGCTCAGCCATCAGAGCCTGCTCGTCGGGGTAGTTGGGGATATTCTTGAAGGGGTGTGACGATGTAACCACTACGCCCTCGTTGTTTAAATAGGGGAGATAGCGCAGAGCCTCCATCGGCTCCATCGAGATAATCAAATCGGCTGCACCCTGACGGATAAGGTCCGAGTATATGGGTTCGGTCGAAAGGCGCAGATTCGACTGCACGTCGCCTCCACGCTGACTCATTCCGTGAACCTCGGCCTGTTTGAGGTTAAGACCCGCTACGGCCGCCGCATCGCCTATGATGGTTGCAATGGTGAGGATACCTTGTCCTCCAACGCCTGCAAGTATAATATCTTTCTTCATTACTCTTGAGCTTTCTTTTGACGAAGTTTACGATTGAGTGTCTGTATGCACTCGCGACGGGGAATGATTACCGAAACGCCATTATACTCAATCTCCGAGCGTATGATGGCGGTAATCTCTTCCATATTTTTCTTTAGGGGCACGACCGTGTGAACGTGCTGGGGCTCCACACCCAAAGCAAGGCAGATGGCCTCGAACTTGTTTGTGCCGGCCGAATCCTGTCCACCTGTCATAGCGGTAGTGAGATTGTCCGATATGATAACCGTGATGTTGGCCTTGTCGTTCACGGCGTCCAAAAGGCCTGTCATACCCGAGTGGGTGAAGGTTGAGTCGCCGATAACGGCAATGGCGGGGAAGATACCTGCGTCGGCAGCACCCTTGGCCATCGTTATCGAAGCACCCATATCCACACACGAGTCGATAGCACGGAAGGGAGGCAATGCGCCAAGTGTATAGCAGCCGATGTCGCCAAAGATGCGGGCATTTTCATACTCTGCAGCAACCTTGTTCAGCGCATCGTACACGTCGTGGTGACCGCAACCCTGACACAGTGCGGGAGGACGTGGTACCACGTTTTGAGCAGCGGGGAGAATCTCATCGATGGCAATACCGAAAGCCTTGCCCACGCTGTCGGGCGTAAGCTCTCCCATTCGTGGCAGGTCGCCCGTAAGGCGGCCACGAAGAGGGTAGTCGCTACCAAGAAGTGCCTTTATCTGCTCCTCCACTACGGGCTGACCATCCTCGGCAATGAGCAATGAGTCACACCGTGAGGCAAACTGCTTGATTGCCTCGACGGGCAGAGGATACTGCGATACCTTCAGAACGGCAATGCCCATATCTGCGGGGTTATTCTCCATTGCGTAGTTGTATGCAATTCCGCACGCGATAACACCTAATTTGGCATTCTCGGCAGGTGCTGAAGCGCAGTTGTAGGGTGATGACTCCGACGATGCCACCAGTTCGGGCTGCTTGGCTACAAGCGAGGCGTACTGTCTGCGTGCATTTCCCGGCAAAAGTACCCAATGAGTGCGATCACTCTCGGCGTTAAGTGCGTTTTGAGAGCACTGCTCCTGGGTTACAACGCCAGCACGTGAGTGGGCCAGACGTGTAACAACACGCATAAGCACGGGCAGACGCATCTGCTCCGAGAGAGAGAATGCGTAGAACATCATATCGTAAGCCTCTTGCTGTGACGAGGGCTCCAAGATTGGAATCATGGCAAACTTGCCGTAAAAACGCGAGTCCTGCTCGTTCTGCGATGAGTGCATCGATGGGTCGTCGGCAGCCAGCACCACCAAACCTCCGTTCACGCCTGTGATTGAGGCGTTGACAAATGCGTCAGCGGCGACGTTCATACCCACGTGCTTCATACACACCAGTGCACGCTTGCCCGCGTACGACATACCGAGTGCAGCCTCCATAGCTGTCTTCTCGTTAGTGCACCATCGGCTACGTACCTCGGGGGCTGCATTCTGAATAAATTCGGTTATCTCGGTTGAGGGTGTGCCTGGATAGGCATACACGCCGCTAATACCAGCGTGGATGGCACCCAAAGCGATAGCTTCATCGCCTAAAAGTAGAATCTTCTTCTCCATAAACCTTGGTCTAAATATCTGCGTCACGAAGTACGGGGAACTTCGCACGGAAATCGTTCAAAATTGTCATGTCAATCTCTGCCGTAGCCTCACACTCCTCGAAGTCGGGACATTTGGCTATGTATCTGCCGTAGGGGTCGATCACAACACTGCCTCCGCAGTACTCGCACGAGGGGTCTGATCCCACTCGGTTTACGCCCGCAACATAGCACTGGTTTTCGATAGCTCGAGCCACGAGTAGCGCTCGCCACGCATCGATGCGGGGAATGGGCCAGCTGGCTACGTAGATAATCATATCGTAGTCGCCACGGTTGCGTACCCATACAGGGAAACGCAGGTCGTAGCATATCTGTAACATAATTCTCACACCCTTGTACTCCACAATGCAACGCTCATTGCCTGCCGTGAAGTGGTGGTGTTCGCCTCCGTAGGTGAATAAGTGGTGTTTGTCGTAGCGGGTGACATTACCATCGGGAGTTACAAAATAAAAGCGGTTGTAGTATCGGCCCTCCTCTTTCACTACTACACTGCCTGCTATGGCTGCGCCAATCTGTGCCGCCTTGCGCTGCATCCATTGTAGAGCTGTGCCACCTTCCTGTTCGGCTACCTGCTCGGGTTGGGTGCAAAATCCTGTCGAGAACATCTCTGGCAAAACATATAGGTCGGAGCCCGCATTGCGGTCGATGGCCTCGTCGGCTCGCTCTATGTTGAGGGCTACGTCGCCCCACTCAATATTGCGTTGCAGTATGCTAACTTTCATTTTATAATTAGGATATATTTGTGCAAATATACGAATTTATACTTCAAAAGTGAAGGTATATCAATTTTTATAGTGTAGTATGCGAAAAAATAACTTGCATATGCCACTAAAAGTTGAAATTTTTCATATCTTTGTGTTAAATGCCGATTATGTTTTTCGGGATAATGACTTATTAACCTTTAACTTTATAATTATGAAACGATTTTTCCTACTCTGTGCGATGTTGGCTACCGCTATTACTGCATCGGCACAGCAATCGTGGGTAAATGAAACCTACAATCCTCAGGCAAATACCGAGGGTCTTGCACCTATGGGTGCGCGTGTGATTTCTCCTGAGGTGCACGACAATCATACCGTTACATTCCGCCTCTATGCTCCCAATGCGCAGCAGGTTATCGTGCGCGGAACAATGTTTACAGGTGGTATGGAGGCCAAGAGTGCCGAGATGACCAAGGACGACAAGGGTGTGTGGTCGGTAACGGCTGGTCCGTTCACTCCCGATGTATATACCTACACATTCAACATCGACGGAGTAAGCGTTGTTGACCCCGCAAACACGCTGCATAACCACGGTACAATGCCCGCATCGAGTATGCTTTACGTTCACGGCGACGGCCCTGCGTACTACGATCCCAATCCCGCTATTGCTCACGGCTCAGTGACAACAAGTTATTATAACTCAACCGTAACAGGTGGCTTGCGTACGATTTTGGTCTACACTCCTCCTATGTATGATGCCAAGAAGAAGTATCCCGTACTCTACCTTATGGGCGGTTCTGGCGAGGCTACCGATTCGTGGTATAAGTATGGTCAGGTAAACTGGATTATGGATAATATGATTGCCGAGGGTAAGATTGAGCCTACTATCGTAGTGATGGTGAACAACCAGATTGTACACCGTTCAACGCCCAACCATAGCGAACTCTCGTTCAAGATGATGGAGCGTGAGTATAAGGAGTGTGTGATTCCTTGGGTGGATTCGCACTACAGCACTATCGCTAACCGCAAGGGTCGTGCCCTGGCAGGTCTTTCTATGGGTGGTCGCCATACGCAGTATATCGGTTTCCGTAACCCCGACCTCTTTGGTTCGCTTGGTATCCTGAGTGCAGCATTGGGTGCTGCTGACGAGAAGGCCTTTGGCGAGGATGCAGTAGCTATGGGCCGTGATGCGAAGGCTTTGAAGGCTGCCAATTACGACTATATTTTCATCGGTGCAGGTGTTTACGAGACCAACGATCAGGCTCGCCACACTCTCTTGCACAAGCAGTTGGAGGGTCTTGGTGTTGAGCACGACTACTACATTGGTGGTTTCAGTGCACACGACTTTATGACTTGGCGTCATCTGCTCTACTTCCAGTTCTTGCCCAATTTGTGGAAATAATGACTTAAAACTTATAGATTATGAAAAAACTAGCACTTGCATTACTCTTTGCCGGAGGAGTGTTGGCAGTTCAGGCCGAGGAGGCTCGTCTGTTGCGTTTTCCTGCAACGAATGGTCGCGACGTAGTATTTACCTACGCAGGTGACCTCTATACAGTGCCCATTGCTGGTGGGCAGGCTCGACGTCTTACCTCACACGTTGGCACCGAGATGTTCGCACGCTTTTCGCCCGATGGCGAGTCTATTGCCTTTACAGGTCAGTATGACGGCAATACTGAGGTATATCTTGTGCCTAAGAGCGGTGGCGAACCCGCGCGATTGACTTATACATCGACCAATAGCCGTGACGATTTGGGTGACCGTATGGGCCCCAATAATATCGTGATGACGTGGACACGCGACGGTAATAATATCCTCTATCGTAACCGTATTGGCGATGGCTTCAGCGGTAAACTGTGGTCGGTATCAGTGGAGGGTGATATGCCCGAGCAGTTGCCATTGCCCGAGGGTGGTTTCTGTTCATACTCACCCGATGGCAAGAAGTTGGCATATAACCGCGTTATGCGTGAGTTCCGCACATGGAAGTACTATAAGGGCGGTATGGCTGACGATGTGTGGGTGTACGACCCAGCTTCACAGAAGGTGGAGAATGTGACTAATAACGTGTCGCAGGATATATTCCCGATGTGGATTGGTGAGGAGATTTTCTTCATCAGCGACCGTGACCGCACGATGAATCTCTTTGTTTACAACACTACAACAAAGAAGACAGAGAAGGTAACTAACTACTCTGACTACGATATCAAGTTCCCATCGACCGATGGTAATGTGATTGTTTATGAGCAGGGAGGTTATATCTTCAAGTTTGATCCCAAGACCCGCAAGGCCGAGAAGATTTCAGTAACACTCGATGGTGAGAATCTTTATGCCCGCGTGGAGATGAAGAACGTGGCAGACAAGATGACTGCAGCTTCACTCTCGCCCGACGGCAAGCGCGTAGCCGTTACGGCTCGTGGTGAGGTGTTCAACGTACCCGTTGAGAAGGGCGTAACTCGCAACATTACCCGCACATCGGGCGCTAACGAGCGAGGTGCAAAGTGGAGCCCCGATGGCAAGTGGATTGCTTATATCAGCGACCGCACAGGCGAGACCGAAGTTTGGTTGCAGGGCGAGGATGGTGAGCCTCAGCAGCTTACAAAGGGCAGCGATACTTACATCCGTCAGGTGATCTGGAGTCCCGACTCAAAGACTCTGCTCTACACCGACCGTAAGAACCGTTTGGTGGCAGTCGATGTAGCATCTAAGAAGAAGCAGACGCTGATGCAGAATCCCAATGGCGAGCCCTCGGGTGTAGCTTATTCGCCCGATAGCAAGTGGCTTACATACACCAAGAGCGCCAATAATGAGATGGGTGTTGTATATGTTTATAACATTGCTACCAAGGCTGAGTACCCTGTAACTGAGCGCTGGTACGACTCATCGTCACCCGTATTCAGTACCGATGGTAAGTATTTGATCTTTACTTCGGCGCGTGACTTTAACTCTACCTATAGCCAGACCGAGTGGAATCACGTCTATACTCGTATGAATGGCGTATATATGGCTATGCTTAGCGAGGATACCCCCTCGCCTCTGTTGCCTACCGATGGCGCAGTCGAGCAGCCCAAAGCCGAGGGTGAGGTTGTAGTGAAGATTGACCCCGAGAATCTGCCCGGACGTATCGTTAAGTTGCCCGTGGCGGCTGGCTCATATCGCAACTTCTATTCTGATGGCAAGAAGGTTTACTACTCAGCGATGGGTGGCACAAAGGCCTTCGATCTGAAGACACAGAAGGAGGAGACCGTAGTCGATGGTGCATCGTATACACTTACTGCAGGCAGCAAGAAGGCTCTCTTTACCAAGGGTCGCCAGTTGTTCGTTGCCGACTTCCCCGCAGCAAAGGCTAACCTGAAGGATGCTGTCGATACACGTAATATGGTGGCTCACGTCGACTATATGGAGGAGTGGGCACAGATCTACGACGAGGTATGGCGTGCATTCCGTGATGGCTTCTACCTGGAGAATATGCACGGTATCGATTGGAAGGCTATCAAGAAGAAGTATGAGGTGTTGGTACCTTATGCCAAGACTCGTCTCGATCTTAATTATATTATAGGTGAGATGATTTCAGAGGTAGGTTGTGGTCATGCCTATGTAAATCCGGGTGAGATGCCCGCCCTGGAGCGTATTCCTATGGGTCTGTTGGGTGCTGAGTTTAAGCGTGACAAGAGCGGCTTCTTCCGCATTGAGAAGATACTGCCCGGTGGCGTATATAGCGAGAAGTTGCGTTCGCCTCTTGCCGAGCCCGGTGTGGCAGTTAAGGAGGGTGACTATATCGTAGCTATCGACGGCGTTCCCACATCGAGCGTTAAGAATATCTACCAGTTGCTCGTAGGCAAGGCAAACGTATTGACCGAGCTTAGCGTAAATAGCACTGCATCGGCTACAGGTGCCCGCAAAGTGGTGGTTAATCCTATTGCCGACGAGTATCCTCTCTACCATTACAACTGGGTGCAGGATAACATCCGCAAGGTTGAAGAGGCTACCAACGGTAAGGTGGGTTACATCTATATTCCCGATATGAGTGCAGAGGGTCTGAACGAGTTTGCTCGTTACTACTATCCTCAGCTCGACAAGGAGGCTTTGATTATCGACGACCGTGCCAATGGTGGTGGTAACGTGTCGCCGATGATTATCGAGCGCCTGTTGCGCCAGACCTATCGTATGACTATGTATCGTGGTCGCGAGAGCAATGGTACTATCCCCGAGGGTACACATCACGGCCCGAAGGTGATGTTGGTGAACAAGTATTCAGCATCTGATGGCGACCTGTTCCCGTGGAGCTTCAAGGCTAACGGCCTTGGTACTGTTATCGGTACTCGCACTTGGGGTGGTATTGTTGGTATTAGTGGCTCGTTGCCCTATATCGACGGCACTGATGTCCGTGTACCCTTCTTCACTAACTACGATGCCAAGACAGGTGAGTGGATTGTGGAGAACCACGGTGTTGATCCTGACATCTTGATCGACAACGATCCTATCAAGGAGTTCGCTGGCGAGGATGAGCAGCTCAACAAGGCTATCGAGGTTGCTCTTGAGCAGCTTAAGGATCGTAAGCCTTTGCCCAAGACTCCTGCGCCACGTACGATGAAGGATCTGGGTTGGTAAAAATTGTCTAATATGGTGTTTTCTGCGTTACGCTCGCCCTCGAAATCCTCATTTACGCCTCAGTAAACTGCGGTTTCTCGGACTTCGCAGGCCTTGAAAACCCTCATATTATACAATTTCAGACAAATAGATAAATGAAAATAGGCTGCTCCTTTCGGGGCAGCCTATTCTGTTAAGGTATTTCACGGAAAAACTATCCGCAGTGGAAGTAGCGTTGTACCAGAGCAAGCATAGCCTCCTGATCGTCGCCAATCTCCTCGCGCAACGTGCTGTCGCCATATGAGCGCAGACGCTTGATGATGCCATCGATCATAGCGGGGCTGAATACATTGTGCTGCTCGAAAATCTCGCGCTGACGCTCCAAACAGTCGGCCGAAGCCTCGCAGCTGTCGGGGAGCTGTGCCAGGTTTTTCAGCTTATCCTCGTTCTCCTTCTGGTGGATATTTACATTTACGTAGGTGCGCTCGGCAACCTCCAATGCATTCTCCATCTCGAAGCCGTGACGACACGCTACGGCCAAGCCTGCCATCAACTGATATATGTCGGCCGAGCCATCGGGTGAACGCATCTCCACGGTCTGCTTCTGCGTTGTGTCGTAGTTGCTTGCGGGCTCAAGAGGATTGGCAATCTGACACATATCGCTCTTGGCTGCCCAGCCCAGCGGTACTCGTACCAATACCGAGCGATTGCGGTCGCCCCAGCAGATGTTTGTCGGAGCCTCCTGATGCGGTACAAGGCGGAAATACGATGTGGGGTTGGTGTTACCAAATGCGGTAATCGAGGGTGCGAGCTCCATCATGCCGGCGATAGCCTTGCGAGCCGTAGATGATAGAACACCACCGTCGAGCATCTGGTTCTTGCCATCCTTGGTGATGCGCATATGTACGTGCAGACCCGAACCTGCCTTGCCGGCAGTAATCTTCGGGGCAAATGTTATGTCGTAGTTGTATTCGTATGCCAGGTTGCGGATAATCCACTTGGCAATCATCAGTTGATCGGCAGCATCGGCCGCCTTAACTGGCAGGAACTCAATCTCGTTCTGCTCATAAGTTACGCCATCGAGTGTGAAGTTTCCCACCTCTGAGTGGCCATATTTAATCTGACCACCGGCCTGAGCGATGTATGCCATGCACTGTGTGCGGAAATCGTTGAACTTAGCGTAGGGTGCCGACTCGTGATAACCCTTCTGGTCGGTGGCAGGGAAGAAGCCTGCGTCGGGAGCCATAACATAGTACTCCAACTCGCCCATAGCCTCGAACTCCATACCAGTAACCTCGTTGAAGGCCTTGCATGCCTTGCGAAGTGTATTCTCGGGCGAACTCTCCAGCGGATAGCCATCTTTGTTGAAGTAAGAACATAGCATTGCCAGCGTAGGAATCTCGGCAAAGGGGTCAAGGAAAGCGGTCGAGAAGCGGGGTAGGACGTACAAATCGCTGCTGCCAGCCTCAATGAAGGGGAAGAGGCTCGAGCCATCGACACGCTCACCGCAGGTGAGTATGGCGTCGAGGTATGCAGCATTGTTGATTACAAAATTCAGTGTCTTCAGTCGGCCATCACCCGCAGGGTACATAAAGTTGACCATCTGGATGCCGTTCTCAGTTATGTAACGCACAATGTCGGCCTTGGTGAATTCGCAGCAAGGCTTACCCAAGAAAGCGACAAGCTTATTGGGGCTTAATTCTAATTCTCTGTTCATAGTTGTATGGTTGTTTTTATGGTTATTCATTTGCTTTGCGAGCCTCCTCCATAAGTGCAAGAGGAATATGGCAGTAGCCCGTGGGGTTCTTGTCCAAGTAATCCTGATGATACTCTTCGGCCGAATAGAAGTTTTTCAATGGCTCCACCTCAACGGCAAGCTCTGCCTCGTACTTTGCCGCCTCACGTTGCATAGCCTCCTGAATAGACGGGAGGTCCTCCTCTGTGGAGTAATATATACCCGTGCGGTAGCGTGTACCCTCATCCTCGCCCTGACGATTGAGCGAGGTGGGGTCGATGGTGAGAAAATATAATTCCAACAATCGCTCCAGCGAAATCACTGTGGGGTCGTACTCTACACTTACGGTCTCGGCATAGCCAGTCAGGTCGGTGTAAACCTCCTTGTAGGTGGGGTTTTCGGTGTTGCCGTTGGCGTAGCCTACGGCGGTGGATATGATGCCGCGAATCTGCTTCAGGAAATGCTGCGTGCCCCAGAAGCAACCGCCAGCAAGGTGTATTTGTTTTGTCATAAGAAACCAATTTTATACAAATATACGAAAACGATTGCAAATTTTCTCACACACGGCACTATTTCTTTGCCGATGTGGCCCAAGGTGTGATTTTGTGGCTCAATATGTTGCATATTAATGGCGAGGATGCAGAAAAATGAATGAAAATTCGCTTTTTGGTGAAGAAATGCATATATTTGTATGCTAAATTAATGAATAAAGTGCTTGCCCAAATGTGTGAGCAGGCTCTTCAACGAGAATATACTAACTAAAATACTAAACAATTATGATCAAGAAATCTATTTTTGCAATGTTGCTCGCAGCAACAACAGCAACTGCTGCTTTTGCGCAGCCCGCTGAGGATGGCTACAAGTTTACTGTAGTCAAGGAGAATCCCGTAACATCAATTAAGAATCAGGCTAGCTCAGGTACCTGCTGGTCTTACTCTACAATCTCTTTCCTCGAGTCAGAGGCAATCAAGAAGGGTGCTCCCAAGGATATCGACCTGGCTGAGATGTTCCCCGTATGGAAGGGTTACTCAGACAAGGCTGAGAAGTTTATCCGTTTGAATGGTCACCTTAACTTCGCACAGGGTAGCTCATTCGGTGATGTACTCTACACCTTGAAGCACTATGGTATGTTGCCCCAGGCTGAGCTCGAGGGCTTGAACTATGGCGAGACTTTGAACAAGCACGCTGAGATGGAGTCTGCAATGAAGGCTTATTTGAACGCTATCAACGCTAACCCCAACCGTAAGCTTTCAACTGCTTGGCACGAGGGCTTGGAGGGTATCTTGAAGGCATACCTCGGTGAGATTCCCGAGACTTTCACATATGCTGGCAAGCAGTACACTCCCCAGTCATTTGCTTCTGATTTCTTGAAGCTTAATGCTGACGACTATGTTTCAATCACTTCGTTCACTCACCACCCCTTCTACTCACAGTTTGCTATCGAGGTTCCCGATAACTGGCGTTGGGATCTTTCATACAACCTTCCTTTGAATGAGATGATGCAGATTTTTGACTATGCTATCGAGAATGGTTACACCGTAGCTTGGGCATCAGACGTTAGCGAGGCTGGTTTCAACCGTCAGGGCTTGGGTATCGTTCCCGACGTTGAGGGTAACCGTCAGGAGGCTGGTTCGGATGAGGCTCGCTGGATTGGTCGCTCACCCGAGGAGCAGAACGCTATCTTGAACAACACCAACGCACCCGGTAAGGAGCTCAAGATCACTCAGGAGTTGCGTCAGGAGGGTTATGACAACCGCACTACTACCGATGACCACGGTATGCACATCTACGGTATTGCCAAGGATCAGAACGGTAACAAGTACTATATGGTTAAGAACTCTTGGGGCGAGACTGGCAAGTACAAGGGTTTCTGGTACGTTTCAGAGGCATTCGTTCAGTACAAGACCTTGAACATCGTTGTTAACAAGAACGCTATCCCTGCTCCTATCCGCAAGAAGATGGGTTTGTAATTCAGTAGGCGAAAGCTTAAAAACTTGTAAAAAATATGAAAAAGATATTCTTAACCGCTGCTCTGCTATGTACCTGCGCCATTGCTTCGGCGCAATACAAGTATGAGTTCACCGACGTAAAGGTAAACCCAGCTACATCTGTGAAGAATCAGGCAAGCACTGGTACTTGCTGGTGCTTCGCAACGGTATCGTTCCTTGAGTCGGAGCTCTTGCGTATGGGTAAGGGCGAGTACGACCTCTCGGAGATGTTTATCGTACGTAATAACTACATCCGTCGTATGAATGACAACTACCTGCGTCGTGGTCGCGGTAACGTGAGCCAGGGTAGTATTGCTCACATGGCAACTTGGGTGATGGGTAATGTAGGCCTTATGCCCGAGGAGGTATACGATGGTATTAACTACGACTCAAAGACTCATAGCCATGGCGAGTTGGCAAAGTGGGTGAAGACCGTTAGTGATGCGGCTGTGGAGATGAAGACTCCCCTCAAGCCCGAGATCGTAAATGGTGTTCTGGATGCATATCTTGGCCAGGTTCCCGAGACCTTTACTTATAAGGGTAAGGAGTACACTGCTAAGAGTTTTGCTGAAAGTCTTGGTCTTAAGGCAGAGGATTATGTAGAGCTTACAAGCTTTACTCACCACCCCTTCTATGAACTGGTTCCCGTTGAAGTTCCCGATAACTGGGATCACGCTTTGATGTATAACCTCCCGCTCGATGAGTTTATGCAGGTTATTGACTACGCTATCAATGCTGGTTACACAGTATGTTGGGATGGCGACGTGAGCGAGCCCGGTTACGCATTCCAGCACCAGGTTGCAGTGAATACCACCGAGGAGATTCGCAAGGCTCAGGAGCTTACTGCGAAGGCTGTAGAGACACCCGTAACACAGCAGAGCCGTCAGGCTACATTCGAGAACTTCACTACTACGGATGACCACTTGGAGCACATCGTAGGTGTTGCGAAAGATCAGGATGGCGTTAAGTATTACCGAGTGAAGAACTCTTGGGGTACACAGCGCAACGGCACTGGCTACCACTACTTCTCTGAGGAGTACGTTAAGGGTAAGACCATCTCTATCTTGGTTCACAAGAACTCTATCCCCAAGGCCATAAAGGCAAAGTTGGGTATCAAGTAATAGAACTCTAATCAATAAAAAGGCTACCACCTCAACGGGTGGTAGCCTTTTTTGTTTGTTGGAATATATGCTTTTGGATTACTCCGTTGTTGCGTGACCTCTATTTGCAAGGTTTTAAGCTAATTAGAGTTTGTCACATTTAGCGTAACGATGCTTAAAATAAGTGCTATACTCTTTGTCAAAAAGATTAATTCTTATTAACTTTGAAAATATAACCCTAAAATTACAATATTATGGACTTTTTGTGTAAGCATATTGTGGAATTATCATTAGTGATAATGATTGTGTATGTCGTATTCTTATGGCGAATTACAGGCCGAAAAAGGAATTCGGATAAACTTCTTGGAGCTTTTGCCGTGGTGGCTGTGTTGGGTGCAATATGCCATTGGGTAATCTTTTGCAAGGTGGCAAACCTTGAATTTGCGGAGTATGATAATTGGATTATAAAGATATTGTTTGCAATTCAGTACTCTTTGGAGATGTTTTTGGCGAACACAATTGTCTATAAGAGTGAGGTTGTAAAGGCTCTGGCTAATCATAAGTTGTTATTCCATAGTTATCTGCTTATATATGGAATGGCCATACTTACTAGTGGATTTGTAGTATTCCACTTTCTTTCACGTAGAATTTATACTTGGCTATGGTTGAGGCTGAAGAGGGTAAAGCCTAACGCGCATATATTTATTGGTATAAATGATGCTGCAAAATCTTTGGTGAAAGATTTCAATCCCAATGATCAAATAATATTCATTGATGTACCTAATCATAATGGCCTACAAAGTATGTCAATAATGGATGTGATTGCACGCTTTTTCAAAACTCGAGAAAAGCAGGCGCAGGATCAGAAGTGGTTGGATAAGTATGTCGTGTTGAGGGCTGATAAGGGTATAAATAATATTAAGGAATGGTTGGTGAAGCCTTCTACAACTGTATATCTTTTGTCAGATGACCAGGATGCCAATATAGCTGACTTGGGGAAATTATGGGAACATAAAGATGTCTTTCAGTGTAAAATCTTTTGTCACGCAAAGAAAGAGGGTTTAGTAAATAGATATGATAGTATTACTGATAATAAGGATAGAATAACGTTTGTTGATTCTTCGTTTTTGGCGGTTCAGGAGCTTAAAAAAACGAGTTCAATGCTTCCCGTACACTATGTTCAAATTGCAGAAGATGAGGCACGAAAACAAAATCTCGGATATGTGGAGTCGTCGTTCAACTGCGCTGTTATAGGTTTTGGAGAGACAGGTAAGGAGGCTGTGAAATTTTTATATGAGTTTGGTGCATTCCCGAATGCCGCGAATGGCAAGGCCCCGTTTAAATGTCATATCTTCGATGGCAACCTGGAAAAGGAACTTGGAGAATTTGGTTTGGATATAACTACTATCAAGTCGACGGCTGCACAGGATGATGAGTTTGAACCGCAGCCGTACTATGTGGGTACCAATGCGTTTCGTGCGAAGATAAGCAGTATTATTAAAGATTTGAACTATATAGTAGTGAGTCTTGGTAATGATAATCTGAATGTTGAAACGGCATTGAATATCGCTGAATGTGCGATGGAAGCGGGTAAAGATCTTACACAGAGATTCTGTATAGCCGTTAGACTCACAACCCTGAGTAAACTCAATGAGGATACTATTGCTGAGGCGAATAAGACATTTGGTAATTGCATAAAGATATTTGGACTAACCGAGAATATCTGGAAAATGAAAACCATCAGCAATGAAGAAATCGATAAGGAGGCTCGTAAGTTCTATGAGTCTTATAAGATGCATAGTGATGTGTTGAATAGTGGATTAAAGTATGATCTTGATCCGACTTGGGATGAGAGAGAGGATAAATTAAAAACAGGAACTTATAAGGATAGATGTGATATTATAAGAAAGCGAGCGCAAGACTATTCGAATAGCCTGCACATAACGACAAAGCTAATATTGTGTGGAATCACAGACCCTACAATTGAGAGTCAGATACCTGATGAGAATAAAGGAGAAGACGGCACGGTGCATTGTCTGGGCGACTATTGCACAATATTGGAGCATTTGGCCGTTTGTGAGCATCTTCGTTGGGAGGCATCGCATATGATTATGGGGTATCGTCCTGTTGCGAAAGATGGAGATCCCACTGATGAGATGAAAAAGTTCCACAAATACATTAAGCCATACTCTTTACTCCCAGAACATATTAAGCATTATGATTGGCTGGTGGTGAAGAACTCTCTGAAAATATATAATTCATAGTTTTTTATAGCTATAGTGAGAATAATGTAGGATAAATTTAATCTAAATAAAAATGCAGAATAGATATCTCCCTCGTCCGATAGATATATCGGATGTGCAGTTGCCTGAAGAGTTAAATCCTCTAGTTGAGCAAATAGCAGAGAATGTTCACGAGGTGTGGGCGCAGAGTAGAATGGAGCAGGGCTGGACCTATGGTATAGAGCGTAACGATGCTCTAAAGCAACATCCTTGCCTTGTCCCCTATGAAGAATTGCCCGAAATAGAAAAGGCGTATGATCGTGATACTGCCATTGGTACACTTAAATTAATCTGTAAATTGGGATTTAAAATTTCCAAGTAGTACATTTCCGCAGTGAGTCTCCTGCTGTTTTAGGCATACCAATTATTGCTATTGTCGCCATTAATTTTACTAACCAAATACTTACAATTATGGATCAGTTGAGAAAAAGTGGAAACCCGTTTAGAGTTTTTGTTGCATCTTCATTAAAAGATAATTTCCTTAAGATTAGAGGAAAAATTAATGATATGATTCAAGAACTGAATGCCGACGAAGAAATACCGTATAATTTTTCATTATACAGATTTGAGCAGGATGATACTAATACGGCTCGTAACGCAGGTTCGCAGAAAGAAATTAACCGTAAGATTGATGAGTCGCATGCATTTATATTGCTCTGTGATAATAATGTAGGCATTAAAACTGTAGAGGAGTTTGAGCATGCTATGTTGCGCTTCAAGGATGGGCGCAATCCTGCATTTATAGCCATATATCGACTTACTGCAAATAACGCGTGTAATGAGTATCAGATTCCGTTTGAAGAATTTGATAATCGCTGCCTAACTCTGCTTCGTGAAGACGAAAATGGTAAGATGGTGCTGGATAAGTATGTTTACGAGTTTACAGATTCGGTGCCACAAATGGAAACTGAACAGAAGGTTGGTCTGGATCAACTATTGGAGAAGTTTCAAGTAGATATGAAGAAGTGGATTCTTGAGTCTCCCCATAGGCCACTATTCAATGCTTTATTGGGAAGAGATGTGTCCCCAGGCTATCTATATAGAGATGAGAGCAGAAAGGCAAATTGCGACGAGAGAATCTACTTTCATCGACATATTGATGAGTTGTTGTATGATGCTATGGGTGAAAATATATACAACTCCATCTTGATTCAAGGTGATTCGCTATCTGGAAAAACACGAGCTCTATTTCAGGCTATAAAGAGTTTCCCTGATGCTTGGTTTTACAAGTTTAGTTCAGATTCGGCAAAGATTGTTGACGAGATAAATAGTGTGGCGACATACCTTGAGAATACAGTGTCGGATATGCAGATATATCTTATTATTGATGATATACATATGCTATCGAACACGGTGGGTTTGAAGTCAGCGTTAAAAAGATTGCAGGGATTGTTGAGTGAGGAGGTCAAATTGGTAGCAACGGCAACTACCGATTGTGATTTAGTGCATTTTGATACAGTTATAAAGATACGCCCAATGTCGGATGACGAATATTATGAGGCGCAGCTGTTCTGCTATAGGAATGCAATCAGCACACAATCGGGATATCGCAATATCGGTGCGATGATGATTGACCTTAATCACCTGAAGGAAGAGTATGCCAATTTCCTCAATGGTAAAAATGATGAACAAAATATTTCGGAGAGAGAACGTACTATCCGTCGCTGTATAATGTTGTCAATCAAGGCTTCGTCAATATGGCATAGCAGTAATATTGGTGATGTGGATACGTTGCTTGGTTTTAGTCGATTTGTAGCCGCCAATGCCTTGAAAGTTCAAATGAATCAAGTCACTGATTCAGAGTTGTATGACTCGTTAGAGTCAATCACCAAATCGTTGCGTGGTATTGTTTGTCGCGAAATGTGTGAGGTGTGTGAGGATGAGGACGACTTGTTTGGCTCTGGAAATGTGAAAAATGTGCCGAAGACTTTGCAGATCGAGGAGTATATCTATCGCTATATTCTCGACTATAATGGACTTGTTCAGAGTGGCGACGTGCCGTATAAAAGAGAATTGCTAGCTATTGGATATATATTGTCATACGTAGCAGAAACCGGCAATGAATCAATCATTGTAACGTTATCAAAGATTGCGCGAAGGGCTGAATTTAGAGCTAATGTGGATAATCTTATCTACAATATCGTAATGTATTGTTATAATAGAGAAGAGTCGTCGATAGAAAAATATTGTAGTGAAGATGAACTCAAAGCGTTGCATCTGAATAGGGAGGAGTTGCCTAAGTGGTATGAGATGCTGAGTGACGAGCTAACGGCCATTCGTGCAGAAATAGCACTGAATCCCGATTTGAGGAACGATGAGGCATCGCTCAATATTGAGTATATGTCGAAAGTGTTGAGGCAGAAATTGCACGCAGCTCCAACATTTGAAAAGGCTTATAATCTATTCGTCAGCATTCCTCGCCCTTTGCAGAGCCCCCAAATGCTTGCATCACTGATTGATAAGTGCAAGATGGGTGGTGATAGCATTTTGTCGCAGATCGAGGATTTGGATATATACAAGGAGAATAATACATCCTTCTATATTATTACTCGAATGATTCCTTTTTGCAAGGATTTCGATGAAGCACTTGCACTAGTTAAGGCTGGGCAGATATTATACGCAGATAATCGCGATTATATCGATTCATCGAAGGCATTACTCGTGTCGGAACGCGGTGCTGAGAATCATCACGAGTTATTTATGAAAGACTTCAATAGAAGATGGTTTATCACTGCTATTAATAGATTGGCGATGAAAGTTAATAGTTTTAGCCAACTGGATGAACTATTAGCTATTGTGCGTGAGCACTATGTGCTGTTCCTTGATAATATGCGAATGGTGGAGCGCTTCGAGAGTCAGAGGGATACTTATAACCGTGAGAGCCTTACTGTGGTTGATCTTTTGGCTCGATTGTCAATTTGGTCAGTGAGGAATATATTTGAGACAATCGTTGATTGGAAACAGGTACATGAGATACCCCAAGAAATAATTGATTACATTGATTCTGTATTATATCCAGAACTGGACAATACTCTAGAGAAACATCGTGAAATACTGCGTACAGTGGGTGGTGGAGATCGTGTTTTAGACGATTCGATAGTCTACACTCCGCGCTATAAGGCAAAAAATGTAGTCAATACTATCCTGAATATCATTATTGGGGCTTGCGAACAACTTGATTATCGTAGTGTGTTGACCAAACTATTTCTACCGATGAATCATACTACGAAGGATGGCGAGACCTTGCTTTTGCGTGATTCGTTTACTTATGCAGTGATGCTGAAGATGCAAAAATGTAATTATATTGATGCTATAGAGTTATATCGTCAATATATGAAGCCTCATAGTCAAAATAATCAGGAGCATTTTCGTATTTCACATTTGATCTTGAATCGAATAATGAACAAGGTGTCAACGGTGAAAGAGTATGAATACGTTGATAGCCTGTTTGATGATTTAGGTATTGCACGTGATAAATATACATATAACCACGCATTATCTGTATTGTCTTATAATGTCTGTGCTACTAAGATTATTCCACAGATGATATGCAATAATGTAGAGCTGGATGGTTATACATTGGGAAATTTGGTTAGCAAGGCTCCAAATATCAGCATTGCTGCAGGTTATTTCGACCAATACAAGGCGTTGAGAATATCTTGTGAAGACAAGAAGATTCCGAGTGGAACAAATAGTATTTATCATAAAAAGATTGACGAGCTGGTAGAGCAATATACTAAAAATACTCCTTTGCCACAGCAACACTACCTTTGGGCACAGTTATTCCTTAAATCTTGTCATAGTGATGAGGATCGCGAAATCCTATGGAAATTCCTTGATTATTTGAAGAATGATCCAGGCCGTGGAGATCTATTTGAGAGAGAGAAGGGTACAATATTTAATAATTGTATAAAGAATACTACGTTTATTCGTAGTTACGATGAGGCCCAAGCCTTTATTAAGCAGAATAATGTTGAGGTGAGAAAACACACTTTCAATCATTTGCAGAAAATCATTATTAATGAGTATGGCGAAAAGGGCGTTGAGCGTTTGAATGATCTATATCGTCAGCATAAGGATGTTGTTGCTAAGCAAATTAAGGATAGAAATGTGGATATCCTCATTCACCGTTTGCGTATATTCCGTTCGCAAGACACTATTCTCAAACTTGTTTTCATTGATTGCAATGGTGCGATGTCTGAGCTCGAGTGCTCTCCGTTGTCGTATGTCCAGTGTCTGCTTGACCTGAATGTTTACGTCAACGAGTATATGATAGAGGCCGTGCTTAAGATTAAAAATAATCTCACGGCAGATCATATAAGAGGTCTGGTGAAGTGCGTTAAGGATAACGCTATTTATCTAAACCATAAGACGATAGCTGATTTCGGTAGGGCTTGCAAGGATATCTCTGCTTTGTCGGATGATGATAAACTTGCTATTTATAACTTGCCTGTTCGTGATTCCCGCTATTCTGCTGGTAAAAAGATAGTATCTTTCTATCAGTTAGATATTATTGACCTGCGTACGGCATTCTACGATGTTAGTTTGCACGTCGAGAATACGGTAGAGAGACTATATTCATACACGCAGTTATTGTCAAATTATCGCCGTCGTCATGGTCGTATTGAGACATCCGATATTTTTGATAATGCTTGGGATTTGTATCTGACATATGTTAAGGGTAAGATACAACCTAATGCTGATATACTTTCGGTGTTGGCTAATATGGCATGTAGTATTGACAGTCTTAGGAAAATTGTCAAAGAGTGTGTTGATTACGATGTTAAGCCGAATAGCTACCTTCTCACCTCAATGATGCGTTGTTCGAATAGTTTCGATGAGGCTAAATCTTGGGTTGATCTGTATAAAAACCTTGGTGGACAATTCACTCAAGCTGCGGTAGATGCTACGTTGCGAGGTATCTCGACAATTGCATATAAGAAGAGGGAGCATAAAGCTCTTGAGTATATTGGTAATTTAGCCGATTATCTACTAAGAGTTAATACCGCATGTGCCTATCCTCAGACACTTTCAGCTTTTCAGTGCTTCGAAAATTATACCAAGGGGGTAAAAGTTACTCATTTTACCCTGAAGTCTATTTTTATGGCTTGGTCGAATGGCTGTGATGCACGTACGTTGAACAGAATCCCAGAGTTATTGAAACTCTATTACCATTTTGATGGTGATAGTTCGGATGAGTCAATCGATGAGCAGTTGCTTAAGATCGCCAAAGCTTCTAAAGCCAACGATGCGGATATGGTTAATCTGTTATTACCATATCCTACCTTGTTATTCCGTTATGCTATTGACAGCGTCATAAATATGTCTATGGCAATATATGAAAAGTTGGTTGATGTATGGCAGAAAAACTTTGATAAACTACCTTCAAAAACGATTGCTAACTACCTTGCAAATATGGCACTGAGGGGTTCCGATCGTAGAAAGAACCCCGATGATTGCGATAAGTTCAGACAAATTGTGAAGAATCTTCAGAGAGGATGGTTGTCAACGATTACAACTGCCAACTTCTGTAATTCAGTGGTTGGTGGAAATGATTGTGATGATCAGGTGGTTGTAGGGCATAATAAGTGCCGTGATTTCAATAAATATGTTATAGAGTCGTGGCTTCGAGGTCGAAGTGGTGGTGATATTTCTATAGTGACCGGTAACGATGTTCGGGATATGTTGATGAAGGCATATCATGCGAATATATTGGATAGCAAACTTTTAAGTATCTTATTATATACCTATGAGGATAAGTTGAGTTTTGGTATTTTGAAATCTCTATTACAGGGCATTGAGGTCGAGGATAAGAAGCATAAGAGTGTCGTACTCGATGCTATGGTTGCAAAAATAGAAACATATGGAGAGTTGTGGTATATAATTGACTATGTCTGCAACTATCCGATAGATAATGGTAGTGCATTCTATGCCAAGATAATTGACCGTATTTTGTTCGTACGCCACGATGATTCATATCTCTATGAGATATCGAATCAGTTGCTTGCCGCCATTGGTCGTGATGAATTATCTCTGCGAGACTTTATTCGTGGACGATTATCATATCACAGTGTAGTTTCGGAGTTGATACAGCTGGACCGAGATAAAATTGATTTTTATAACCTGATTAATGCCATCTACTCGAACTCTAGGGAATTATCATCAGAGAGGCTGTTGGAGAAGGCCCAGTCGGTGGTGATTGATTATTATGCCCATTTACAAGATAAGCAGTCGAAGAGGATCAATGCAGTAATAGTTCAGGAATTGCTTAATATCTACATCTATTGTTACAACAAGGAGGATGTCGATGATAAGGATGATAGATACCTGAATGTGATTGAGGAATTGCTCTCTGTTGATGTTTCAAAGAAGATGAATACGTCGATTATGTTCTCTTCTGATGCGAAATCACTCCTGGGAAAAGAGCCTGAATGGTACATAATATCTTCGCATACAATTTCTCGAATGATTTTGTCGAATTTGAAGAAGTATTCGGATATTAAAAAGGACGACATAATCTGTAAGTCGCACTCGTCGGTGTGTAAGTGGATAAAGTACACCAGTCGCAATAATTTTGACACGATCTATAAGGGTGTAATGAAGTTTATTACGCTTAAACATAAAGACGAAGGGGTAGATTCTGTTACTGCAGGTTGTAGCGACTCAGAAGAGTATGGCGATATGATAACATTGCTTATGAATTCGGTACGCGATGTTAAAAACTTGCAGAGTGTTATAAATTATTTATCAAGCAATAATGGAAAATTCAAAATAGATAGCGTAGCTCTGATAGAAGCCATATTGCGAGTTGTTGGCAAGGATGCCAAACTGATGAAGAGAGTTTGGACGTACAACACCGACAATAGAATGCGTGTGGGGCTTGATAGAAAGTGTAAGCAATTGGTGTCGCAGATAAACTGGGCGCTGAAAAAGGCGAGTTGTGAGGAAAACCTGAAAAAGACAATCAAGTCCTGGCTGCATGTGCGTAATAATCCCGCTGAATCAGCAGAAGTGGCACTTCGCCTGATTCCAATGTGTGAAGCTTGTGGATGTGATATGTGTAAAATGATAGTTGAGAATAAGGAACTGCTTGTAAATAACTATTGGCGTCCCGATGTGGACTTCTTGCAGCAGGTTCTTGGCCTCAATGTCCCCAATGTAACTTATATCAATTCCCTATTGGCAAACGTCGATGATAGTGAAGGTGTGATATACCATCGAACCACTAATTTTGTAAATGATGTGAATGTCCTTTACAAGAACTTGCCAAAGTGGCTGGATGTTAAGGTTATAAAGTCGAATCTTAGTAGGTATGTAGATGATCATAAATCTAGGTTCGTTGCCTCAACACCTATAGATAACCATTTGATTATCGCAGCATATATTCGAGGTTCAAAGTGTCATGGCGAGATACTCAGACGCATATGGCGAGAGTCTACATACAACTCTCGATATATTGCTATCGATACTCAAGATAATGTTAAGGTGTTTAGTAATTCGATGAGCGCCCCTATTTTTAGGGAGTTGAGCAGGTATATCGAAATACTAAAGGAGAGAGCGAATACCCAAACCAGGACTCCAAAAAAATACGACTACTCAGCAACCTTGTTGTTGCACAAACTGTTAGTGAGTTGCGGTATTGATTTTGTTCTTGAGGATAACACCTTGTTGGGCGATGTTGCGAAAAGTATTACTACTACAACGGAGTATATTGGCTTTATTAATGACCTCAAGACATTCAATTTGTTTGTGTCGTCATATACCACTGAGGCCTTGCTTGATGCGGCATTAAGACTTGGCGAGAATAGTAAGAATAAAAAGAATAAAAAGCTTTTGAGGGTTGTCGCTTGTCTTAGAGCATTAAGTGAATATGACTCTTATCATCAAAATGATGATTGTCACGATTTTCGTGCCGGATACTTTGATTTGATGGAAGATAGCATTGAAGACTATCAGAGTTGGAAGATGCGTAGCCTTCATATTCCCAAAGATAGTGAAGTCTTGAGTGAGATTAAGGCACGTCCAATCGTGCAAAAGATCAGTGATATTCGACAGCTTGACTTGGTATCGTTGCGCTATCTGGCCCTAATGCGATTGTATGAGGCAGGTGATAATTCTTTAGAGTTGAAAGAGGAGTTGGACCGAACACTTTACTATTTGTTATGCAAGCTCAGTTCGTCTAAGTCGTGCGCTGAGATCCCTATTAATGACGTGCGTAAGATATGTAAAGCTTGGTCGGGCGGTAAGATATATGTACCTAACTCTTTATCGGGCAAGAAATGGGGGCAACCACGATCGATGAATACACTATATTCTTTGGTGGCTTATTTTAAGTCTCAGAGTAATAATATGGCTTTGGGAACAAGCTATCGAACTATGTGTAATTTTATCGTATCTACGGTGGATAGATATTGTAAAGGAGCGAAGGAGTCAAATTCTGAATATATAAAGGTTAAGTATTCGCTCTTTATAGCCGATAGAGAAAAGCGGAAGCAAACTCAAAATACTTGTGGAAAGTTATCGTGCCGAGAGGCTGATTTAAGGAAATTACTAGACCCGAAGATCTCTTCGTAGCAATAATGAGATCAACTAAATGCATCGAGCGTTTAGTTGGTCTCATTGCTTTTTTTGGGGGGGGCATTGTCGTGATGAATGGAATGAGGGTAAATGGCCATATATTCTCTCTTGATATAAAGCCGATGTGCAGCTACTCGTAGCCTTATGTGTATATAACTATATAGGGGGCAGTGCCCCCTATAAGTCTCTCTCTATTTGGTGTTATTTTTTCAGGAAGCAGGTCTTAAGCACGATGCTGCTACCGTCGATTTTGCAATCTACCTCCTCTGGGTTGTCGGTCAGGCGAATGCTCTTTACCTTGGTGCCACGCTTGATGACCATTGACGAGCCCTTTACCTTCAAGTCCTTGATTACGGTCACTGAATCGCCATCCAACAACTCGGCGCCGTTACTATCCTTGGGAACGTCTGCGCTTGCGGCAGAGGATGCGCTCTCGCCATCAAACTCATATGCGCAATCAGGACATACATACAGCGAGCCATCGAAATAAACGTATTCACCACCACATTTAGGACATTTTGAAATTTCACTCATAGATTTATGTTTTTATAATTAGTTATATAGATTCGCTTGTTGAGAATTAATTACAGATCGTACATTTTGAATCAATGTGCGAATTTGAGTGTAAAGATACATAAATTTTCGTAAAGTTTATGGGGAAATTATTTGAGAAAGTACTATTCTTTTCGCCCGTGACCCTAGTCGCCCCTTTTAGGGGCGGAAATGTCAATATAAGTCACTTACTACTCATCATTACACTATTTTTAACTCCCATACAACCCCTTTTTTTCGCATTTAGGGGCCTTTTTTTCGTTTTGGTGCATAATTATATTGTGGATTGAGAAGATTTAGTAATTTTGTCATGTAACATACTTTGAGATTTAATTTAGGACAAAAATATGAGAGTAAATAAAGATTTTTTACATCTTATCAATCGTATCGAAGAGGGGCATCTCTACACCCAGCAGGAGTGTGAATTCCTGCTTTCGTTCCCCGAGACATCACTCGAAGCGGCTATCACGCGTGGCGTAGCAGATCGTCTCTCGCGTGAGAAGTTTGGTAACAAGGGACTTATCTTCGGACAGATTGGTGTCGAGGTGGCTCCCTGTGCGGGTCGTTGTCGTTTCTGCTCATTTTCCGACGAGTTCACCACCTTCGCGCCCCACTCATTAAGCGATGAGGAGCTCATGCAGAAGGCCGATAATTTCTGCTCATCAGGCGAACTAAGTGCCCTCGCGCTGATGGTTCTGCACAACACCTCGTTTGAGCGCACGCTCAGCGTCATCAGCAAGGTGCGTGAGCGTATCCCTGCATCGACTCAGATTATGATCAACATGGGCGACTTCTCTCTCTCGCAAGCCGATGAGTTGAAGGCTGCGGGTGCCGACGGCTCTTATCACGTGTGGCGATTGGGCGAAGGCACAGACACAATTTTTAGCAAGGAGCAACGCTTTGCCACCATCGAGAATATCAAGAAGTCGGGCCTTGACCTCTATTACTGCTGCGAGCCCATCGGACCGGAGCATACCCCCGCACAGATGGCTGAGCAGATATTGAAGGGTGTCGAGTATGAGTGTTTCCAGCACGGTGCTATGCGACGTGTTTTCGTGCCTCACTCTTCGCTGGCACACTTGGGTGTTATCTCGGAGTTGCGTCTGGCGCAGATTACGGGTGTGGTGACGATGGCCGCTATCCACAGCCCCGCCATCACAAGCATAGGTGTTCACGAGCCCAACAAGTTGGGTATCACTTCTGGTGCTAATGCCATCTATGCCGAGACAGGCTCCAATCCTCGTGACACGAAGAGCGAGACAACAGGTTCGCACGGTCTTACCATCGAGGCTTGCAAGCAGATGTACCGCGAATGTGGATTTGAGTTGTAAGCCGACTACACACACAATTTCAGATAAAATGAGCGTGCCCAATTACTCATTGGACACGCTCTACTATTTTTATCCCCGCAAGGATTATTTCACCTTGTATGCCATCAGTGCCTCGCCATGACGAACATACAGCACTCCATTCACGATTACAGGATGTGCCCAGTGGGGACCAGAACCCTTGGTTATGCGGAACTGCGACACCACCTCAAATTTATCTTTTGACGGACGTACCAATGCCACCGCACCCGTACGCTCGTTGTAGGCGTAGAGCATGCCGTCGGCAGCGATGATAGAGCCCTTGCCCTTATTTTCCCAATTGTGGTCAAAGAGGTTTTCGCCCGTGTTCCAATCTACGCCGACCCATGTACCCTGACCATTGTTAAGCCAGTTAGAGCCATAGATTACTCCATTGAGCTCAACATAACCGCCATGATGCGTATCGAGTGTCTCGTTCTTCCAGAGCAACTTCACGCTCTTCATGTCGTCGGCGAGTTGTAACATATAAGAGTTGATGTCGTAGCCGTGACAGAAGAATATCTTGCCATCCTTGAATAGAGGTGTATTGGGCGCAATGCTTGCCCAGCCCGTAGCGTTGCGAGCTGTACCCCAATCAGCGAACTCCCACTCCACATCGCCAGTGTCGGGATTCACGCCAAAGATATGCACAGCCGTAGAGCCGATAATCTGACGCTTGCCCTTATACGTAATAAGCATAGGCGAAACATATGCGCCCGTGTCGCCCCACGCCTTGGTGCGCCAAATCTCCTTACCTGTGTTCTTATCCAGAGCAACCATTGTCGTCACGTCGCCCGCAGGAGTAAAGATAACCTTATTGTCGAATACGAGCGGACACTCCGATGTGCCCCAGTTACCCGTCTTGCGAGAATAAACCTTGCCTCCATCAACACGCCATAGCTGCTTGCCATCAGCTATCGACAGACATACGATTTCGCCAGAACCGCTGATAACGTATGCCTTGCCATCAGCAATGGCGGGCGTTGTGCGTGTCTCCGGGTAGGTCTGATCCCACGGCTTGCCATAGGCTACCGTATATATCTGCTTGCCGTCGAGCGTATATGCCGAGAAAGTCTCCTGGGTTTGATCCTCATTCATACCCGTGATATACAACTTATCGCCAACAACGACGGGACTCGAATAACCCTTGCCGGTATCCAGCACCTCCCACAACTTCTCGGGGCCAGCCTGTGGCCACTGCTTCAAAAGCCCTGTTTCAGGGTAAATACCATTACGCTCGGGACCTCGCCAACCATAGGGTGTAACCTGTGCAGATACACTTGCAGTCATAAAACATGCAATAGCAAGGATTGCCACTCTGTATAAACGCTCTCTTTTCATCTAATACCTGTTTTTTATTTATTTAATCTTATATGCCATCAATGCCTCGCCGTGACGCAGATACATCACACCATTCTTGATTACGGGGTGTGCCCAGTGAGGACCAGAGCCCTTTGTAATGCGGAACTGCGACACCACCTCAAACTTCTCTCTTGACGGACGCACCAACGCCACCGCACCCGTACGCTCGCTGTAACAATAGAGCATGCCATCGGCCGAGATCACCACGCCAGCGCTCTTGTTTGCCCACGCATCGGCATAGAGGGTCTTTCCCGTCTGCCAATCCAGCGCACACCATGCCGAGCTTACACGGTCGTGGTTAGTGCCGTAGATCGTGTCGTCGATGAGAACATAACCACCATGCTGCGTATCCATATCGCCATTGTACCAAACGAGCTTCACGCTCTGCATATCGACGGCTAACTGCAACATGAATGAGAAGATGTCGTAGCCGTGGCTATAAAAGAGCTTGCCATCCTTGAACAGCGGGGTATTGGGGGCTATGTTTGCCCACGATGCCTCGGTCTTGGGCTTGATGGTGTATTGCCACTCAATCTTGCCCGTGTCGGGGTTCACGCCAATCATATTGTTTGCCGTAGCGCCCACAATCTGACGACGTCCCTTATACTCGATAAGCAGCGGCGAGAGGTAGGTCGAAGGGTCGCCCAATGCGCCACTGCGCCAAATCTCTTTGCCTGTATTCTTGTCCAGCGCAACCATAGTGGTGAGGTCGCCACCCGGGGTATAAATCACCTTGTTGTCAAACACCAAAGCACACTCCGATGTACCCCAGTTACCCGTCTTGCGAGCAAACTGCTTTGCGCCATCGACGCTCCACAGAATCTTGCCGTCAAGAGTATTGATGCAGACAATCTGTCCTGCACCGCTGATCAGATAGGCCTTGCCGTTGTCGATTGTTGGCGTTGTGCGCGTTTCGGGATATTGACCATCCCAGGGCTTGCTGTAGGGTACAGAGTATAATTTCTTACCATCGAGTGTATAGGCCGTAAAGATCTCCATCGACTGGTCGTCGCTCATGCCCGTGATATATACACGGTCGCCCACTACAACAGGGCTCGAATAGCCTTTGCCGGCTTCGAGCGATTCCCATAATAGCGCAGGACCCACCTCGGGCCACTGTTTCAACAACCCCGTCTCAGCATATACGCCCGTACGATTCGGACCACGCCAGCCATCGTGCGCAATCTGAGCCGATGCCGAGAAAAAACTCAGCGTAGCAATTGATAAAAGAATGATTCGTTTCATAGTTTTTTATGTTTAGTAAGTTTTAGTTATATCGCGCGAGGTAAGCACCTGTTCAATTTGCAGACGAACAAACATTCGCGCCAAAATAAGCATCGTAGCAACCACCGCCACGCCACCTATCCATATCCACACGCCTACGGCACTCCATCCTCGGCCTATGCCTATGATAGCACCCACAACGCCCGATAGGATGGCAATGCGAGGGATAAATATATTCTCGGCATAGAGAATTGAGCCGATACGCTGAGCCGAGAAGCCCAATAGGCGGTAGTAGCGTATATCCTCCATTGAGCGCGTCAGGTTCTTGCGTACGACGATGGCAAAACTCAGTAGTCCAAGCAGTAGACCTATGCTGCCGAGCGTCATAAATATGCTCAGGTATGTATCCGTCACCTCGTTGATTGTCTCCAAGCGTTCGGGGGTAGGTGTTACTCTAATGCCATATTCGTAGAGGCTCTGTTGCAGATATTGCTTCATCGTATCAGCCTCATCGCTTCGCACGAGGAATATGTTACAGCCATTATTTTCGGGCCACGCCTTGTCGAATAGGTCGGCATCTATAAGGATATTGCCGTGAAATACACTGCCAGCAAAGGTGGCAACGGGGATGATTCTTAGCGCTCGGCCATCGTGAGTGGAGTAGTGCAGCGTATCGCCCAACTGCTTGCCCAGGCTCCACATCAGCACCGTTGCATCGACAATTGCGGGATAGGTATCCTCGGCAAGAGGTTGCCTTATTCTGTGGAAAAGTTCTCGACGCTCGGCATCGAAGATGTTGTCACCAACCTCAAACTCTGCCTGCTCCAAAGCCTCGACATTAACACCAAGCACGGAGGGAAGCGAGATTTTATTCAGATTCATGCAACTTGCATCATCAGCACCGTAGCGTCTGAGTGCGAGAGCCTCACCGCTCCACTGCGATGCAATACCCAACTCCTTGCGTCCCGCTTCGGTTGATGGGTCGTGTTGCATGGCTACCGACGTCTCGCACCATAGGTCATATCCTCCCGTTGCTCCTGCAAGTTCGGCACCATTGTCGAACGAGCGACGGTTAAGGCCTACAACAAAGGTGATAAAGACGCCAAACGAGAGAGTGAGTAGCGATAGCATAGCACCTCGACGTGAGGCGTAGAGTGAGCCTTCGATAATACGGCGCGGAGATAAAGCGTTTGTCTGCAATGCCTTATGTCGTCTTATGATTGTCCATAGGTCGATGCCAACCATTGCCGCGAGCATAAAGCATAGTCCAGCCACTACGGCCATCAGTACCGATGCAGAGGCCGAGAGCGAGTAGATGTAGGTAAAGAGGGTAGCAGCGCATAGCAGAGAGAATATCGCCACGCGGGTGGAGATGCTCTTTGTCGTGATGACATCTACGCCCTTACGCTCGGTATCAAACCTGCCAACAGCACCCCTAATGGCCCAAGCCACAACGGCGGCAGTAAGCGCAGTCGAGGCAACGGTGCCAATGAGAATAGTTATCGCTCGGAAGTGGAGCGAGAATGAGGCTGTGTGTGTGGCTCCATGCCATACGCTCTCCAAGAGCCAAAGTATGATAAGCGTGTAGATTACGCCTGCGCCGACTCCTGCCACTACGCCTCCCAGCACGATGGGTGTAGCCTCGGCGGCAAGCATGCGACGGATTCGCTTTGGGGTGAAACCCATCGTGAGCAGAGTCTGCATCTCCTCACGACGGCTCTCATACATCTCCAAGAGGGGAGTGTAAATCAGTAGCAGGGCCGATACGACGATGAAAAAGCCCAGAGCAAGGAACAGCGAAGAGAAATCCACACCGTTCTGTGAGGCATAGATAGCATCCTCGCGTGGGTGCATGAGCTCTACACCAAACATTTCGGGTTGCAGGTCTTCAACATCGGGCATTGCGCTAAGGCGCAGAGCCGTAGCAGAGCCGTAGTCGCTTAGCCAATCGTCGATGACGGATGAGTAGGAGATAAGGGCTTTGGGCGTTTGGCGATAATGTTCCCAATATGCCTCATCCTCATCCTCGATTAGGTCCATATTCAGCGGTAGGTCGCTATCCCATTCGGTGCATCGCTCTACGTCGCTCAGCCCGGGGAACTCGGCACTCAGCTCCTTGTCAGCGTGTAACTGCTCCAACGGCAAAATGGCCTTTACACTAAACTCTCGCTCGATGGTCGAGAGGCTCTTTAACTCCTCGGCCTTGAAATAGGAAATTTTAACCCTGTCGCCCACCTTTGCACCCAATCGGCGAGCCGAGTAGTCGGATAGAATAACCTCGCCTTCACCTAGCTCAATGCCTGCGTAGCTATCGAGTGCTGTGATGAAAGAGTAGGGGATGGTGTCGCGCTCAGTGGTTATACCATTGGCAAGATATGAGTATAATCGATTCGGGTGGGCATCGGCCGAGCCGAACTTATCTACCACCTGCTCTTGCAGAAATATACGCGATGATGTG
Source organism: Alistipes sp. (assembly GCA_045630065.1). Lineage (GTDB taxonomy): Bacteria > Bacteroidota > Bacteroidia > Bacteroidales > Rikenellaceae > Alistipes. Next base: position 23,406 of record JAZQSN010000074.1, on the reverse strand, counting down.
ACCTCGACGTAGTCGGGCTTTTGCTTAATAGTCAGTCCAGAGTGGTGAGGCTGCCACGCCGCAAGTAACTCCTCGTGCGAGATAAGACTTGGTGAGAGAATGAGATTTATCTTACCTTCCACCTCCATAGCCTCGGCTAATATATTGTGTGGCATGAAGATGTTGAAAGGTTGCACCTGCTCGGTGCGAAGATTCATGTTACCGCCTTCAGCCGCGTGGCGTACGCCCGCGACTTTGAGGCGCAGGCTTGTTGTGTAGTTATCTGTCACAAAGAGGCTACCCGATGGAACCATGCCCGCCGATGGCAGACGCAGGACAAGGTTTTCAAATTCCTCATCGCCCAACTCCTCGGCAAGTGGCTCATTGATAAGGGCAGCATCACCCTCCATCTGACAACCCCACACCATGACAGGGTGTAACATGCCGTTGTGGGAGATAAAACCCTGCATCAGCAGATATCCCTCGCTCTGTGGCAAGGCGTTGAGTATCTCTTGGTTGAGATATGATTCGCGGGCGAAGATAATACTCTGGTTGTTACCCAATCGCTCATCTACCTGTGCGCGCAAGGTGCCACGTACCGAGTCGCCGATCATTAACGAGCCGACAATGACAGTCATAGCCACTGCCACCGAGAGTAGCACCAATCGGTAGTAGCGGGAAAAGTGTCGCACATTGCTCGTGCGTATGTGACCTTTAAACCTCATTTAGGACTCCATTGTGTAGTATGAATTGACGGTGGGCTGTGCGTGCCAGTTGCTCGGAGTGGGTGACGATAAGAATCGTTGTACCCAACTCACGATTGATGGTGTGTAGCAGTTCGGCAACCTGCTCCGAGTGTTTGTCGTCGAGCTGTCCCGTAGGCTCGTCGGCCAGCAGTAGTTGAGGCTTGCGAACAAGCGCACGACAAAGGGCAACGCGGCTGGCTTCACCACCCGATAGTGTGGCAGGATACTGATTGCGAAGATGTTCTATGCCAAGTAGTTGCATTAGCTTCTCGGCATAACTCTCCTCATCGGTGGTCGTAGCGTCGGCCGTAGCAAGCAGCGGAAGGAGCACATTCTCCCAGGCCGTATATTGGGGCATAAGACGATGGTCTTGAAATAGAAATCCAATCTTCTGGGCACGCACACGACTTGTGTCGGCAATGTGTGAAAGGTCCTCGCCGTCGAGCAGGTATATACCCTTGTCGGGACGAAGTATAGTGCCGAGAATCGAGAGTAGGGTTGTCTTACCCGAACCCGACTCTCCACGAATAGATACTATCTCGCCTCGCTCAACCGACAAGTCGATATGTTGCAGGACGGTTCGCATTTGGTTGTCACCATCGCGAAAACTCTTTTCTATGTTTTGTAGTCGTATGAGTGTCATATGCCGTTATTTGTCATTCTTTTCACCGAAGCAGAACAGGGTGCCTTTGGTCGAGAGAACGAATAGATATCCTCTGATAGCCGCTGGCGACGATACTATCTGCTCACCCGTATCATACTCCCAGATGAGCTCACCGCTCTTTGCATCCAATACAGTTACAATACCCGTGCGGGTGCACACCACCACCTTGTCGGCAGCCACTATGGGTGAACTCTCGCCTACGGTGCCTTTGAGCAGATATTTCCATTTGAGGTTTGTGCTCTTGCGGTCGATAGCGTGCAGGTAGTTGTCGCTTGAGAGTATGTATAGTGTGGTGTTCGATGCAGCAGGTACTGCTACTGCTGCTCCTTCGCCACTCTCGCTCTCGGCTTGATGCATCGTGCGTGTGGTCTTGATCTTGCCATCCTCGATGCGCAACTCGTAGATATTACCCGAGTAGTCGCTGATGTAAGCATAATCGCTAATCACGGCCGGCGACGAGGGTATATACCCGCCCAATTCCAGCGAGTCGGTCGTTATGCCCTGCTCGCAATTAACAATGCGTAGCCACCCATCACAACTGCCATATATTGCGTGGCGGTCGTGTATGGCAACCGCTCCGTTGATGTAGTAGCCCGCCTCATAACGATTTATACGCTCGCCCGTATTGCGGTCGATGCTATACATGAAGTTGTCGTAACTACCCACTACAACTACGCCATCCTTCTTATCCGTCAGATTGGGCGAAGCTGAAATCTGCCCCTCGGTGTAGTGTGTCCACACCGTATCACGTTCACGCAGCGATAGAGCAGTAAGGCCTCCATCCACACGGCCTATATAAAGCATCGAGTCGAAGACCATGGGAGGTGCCTCGACAGGGGTCTTCATGTCGAATGAGAAGACCTCCTCACCCTGCAGATTCACTCCATATATCTTACCCTTCACATCGCTCCAGTATGCAGTACCCTCCATAACAACAGGCGAAGAGATGCTACGCACCGAACTATGGTAGTTCCAGAGCAGCGACAAATCATCGGGCAGCGATTGTGCGGTATAGCCACTCAATGCTCTACTACCACGGAAGGTTACCCAGTTCATGCCGCTACCAGCCACAAGATGTTGCTGGATAGGCTCGCATGAGCAGAGCACGACAAGAGCTATTGTGCAAAGCAGTAGGTTTTTCATCCAATACTATTTTTTAATAAATAAAGCACCTGTGGGGCAAATCTCGGCCAACTCATCATAGGCATTGGCCATGTTCTGTTCAGGTATAATGACCTGCATATCGAAGCCTCGACGCAGGAACGTAAAGCCATTTTCTGTGTTATATACACACAATCCGCAACGGATGCACTTCGCAGGCTCAAATCCCAATCGCTCGCTCACGTCGATGCGCAGCTTTACGGGCAGCTTCGAGCTGAGTCCATAGCGCGAACGCTTGATACCGTAGTCGGTAGAGTAGCGGCGCAGGCGACACGCCTCACGTCCCTCGCATGCGCAGTGCAGGCAACGCGATGGGGTGATAGTGGTCTGACGAAGATAATCTTTTTCTTTTTGATTAAAAATACCTACACGTGAGAAAAATATATCTTTGCCCAATTTTGCAATCGAAGCCGCAGCTTCCACTTGCTCTACATTCATTGCAACCACCTCGCGGATAATATCGCGTATGGCCACGGCCTTATCCACCGTACCACGTCGGCAAGCCTTCTCGCAGGGTGCTTTGCAATCATCGCAAGCTATCTTATCGCCAAAGTCACGACGGATGATGGCCTGAGCCTGGGCATAGTCGCCTCGGTCGTAGGCGGCAAGCATCTGCTCAACGTCCAGCTTATGCGTACATACCATCGAGCATGGTGCCTCACAGTCGGCACGGTGATCGCTCAAAAGAAGCTCCAATGCCATCGTACGCTGACGGATGACCTCCTCCGACGAGGTGTCAATCTCCATTCCCTCAGTAGGTTTGGTTGAGCACGATGTGAGCATACGGCCCGACTTTAACTCCTTCACCGTGCAGACCATACAACCTGCCTGATGGCGCTTACCCTCGGCATAACACATCGACGGAATCTCGATACCGTTGCGACGAGCCGCCTCGAGGATAGTTTCACCCTCGATAACGGTAATCTCCTTATTGTCAATTGTAATTTTCATCTCTACAAAGTTTTTAGCGGCATCTTCTTGATGGCATCAAATTCACACTCCGTAATACACAATCCGCACATCGTACACTTGTCGGTGTCGATAGCGTGTATCTCATAAGGCTTATACTCAATAGCCTCCACGGGGCACACCTTCGCGCAGCGTGTACAGCCTATGCAGTCGTCGGTTACAACATACTTCACCATATCCTTGCAAGTGCCCGTACGACAGTAGCCCTTGACGTGTTCCTCGTACTCCTCGCGGAAATATTTTATAGTAGCAAGCACAGGGTTAGGCGCAGTATTACCAAGTCCGCAAAGCGCCGATCGCTTAACAGCGAGTGCCAACTCCTCCAGTCGCTCGATGTCGCCCTCCTGACCCTTGCCAGCACACAGACGATCCAGAATCTCCAGCATGCGGTGGATACCCACGCGGCAGAATGTACACTTTCCGCACGACTCCTCGCTGGTGAAGTTCAGGAAGTAACGAGCCACATCGACCATGCAGTCGCTCTCGCTCAGCACGACCATACCGCCCGAACCCATGATGGCTCCCAAACGGTTCAGCGCATCGAAATCGACCTCCGTGTCGCACAACTCGGCAGGAATACAACCGCCCGAAGGGCCTCCCGTCTGCACGGCCTTAAGGCGCTCGCCACCCTCTACGCCACCGCCGATCTGCTCGACAATCTGACGTATGGTAGTACCCATAGGCACCTCAATCAGTCCTCCGTGGCGCACCTTGCCTGCCAGAGCGAATACCTTCGTACCCTTGCTCTTTTCGGTGCCGACCTTGCGGTACTCCTCCACACCACGACGGATGATGTAGGGTATCTGGCTCAATGTCTCAACGTTGTTAATCAGCGTAGGGCAGCCAAACAATCCCTGCTCGGCGGGGTAGGGCGGACGCTGCGAGGGAAAACCTCGCTTACCCTCGATAGAACCGATAAGGGCGGTCTCCTCGCCACAAACAAATGCACCGGCACCCTTGAATACCTCGATCTCGAATGAGAAGTCGCTGCCGAAAATATTCTCTCCCAGCAGGCCCTGACGACGGCACATATCCAGAGCCTTCGTAATGCGTATTACGGCCTGCGGATACTCTGCACGGATGTAGAAGATACCCTTCTGCGCTCCTACGGCGTAAGCCGCGATGAGCATACCTTCGATCACTCGCAAGGGGTACGACTCCAGCAGAATACGATCCATAAATGCTCCGGGGTCACCCTCGTCACCGTTGCAGATGACATATTTCTTATCACCCTTGGCTGCAGCAACCAGCTGCCACTTGCGACCCGATGGGAAGCCTCCACCTCCACGGCCACGGATACCACTGGCCAAGACATCATTAATCAGCGCATCCCTGTCGCCCGACTTAATAACCTTCTCCAAAGCATCGAATCCTCCGTGAGCACGGTACTCATCCAGATCGAGCGGATTGATGTGACCGTAGCCTTCCGTAGAGATACGCACCTGATGGTCGAGGAATGTATTGATCTCGCCCGTGCGCTCCTTCTCTGGTTTATAGAGAATATTGTCCCACGTCTGGTCGGTGTGCAACATATCAATCTGATTCAGCACGGCGTTCTTCAGTCGCTTCAGGGGGCTTGCAGCAGGGAAGTGGTGCAGAAGAATCTCCTTGATCTCCTCCGCTCGCACGTTGGGGTAGCGGGTAATCTCACCCGTAGAGTCCACAACATCAATCAACGGCACCTGATTACAAGCACCCACACACGAAATAGGCTTCAACTTAACGGCTACGCCCAACTCATGCTGCGCCTTCATCACCGCTTTATATATCTCGGCTGTACCACTCACCTGACAGCAGTTCTCCATACCCAGGCGCACCTCGCCAACGTACTCAACCTCGCCATTCTCGTCATCAGCACCCTTGGGTGCAGACTTCAAGAACTCCTCGTGCTCCTCCAATACGGCCCTCACTCGACCTGGCTGTACGTGGCCATATATCTGCTCGTCAATCTGCACTACGGGAGCCAAAGCGCAACATCCCAAGCAGGCTATCTTCTCGACCGAGTATTTGCCATCGGCCGTGGTTACGCTATCCTCGGCAATATCCAGCTCACGGCGGAATGCATCATACACCGCACCTGCACCCTTAACGTGGCACGCTGTACCGATGCAGACCTTGATAATATGCTTGCCGTAGGGTATGAGTTTGAATTGTGAGTAGAACGTTGCCACGCTGATAAGGTTGGCGCGAGTAATCTCGGTGCGCTCATACACTCTCTCTAATGCATCCGAGGGGAGATACGAAAACTCCTCCTGCAAGGCCTGCAACAAAGGAATGGTGAACTCCTGCGTGCGCCCTACACGTTCGATGATAGCATCTACACGTTTAGCTACGGAACGACGCTCGTCATCAATATTATTTAAACAGTTTTGACACGACATAATCTTCTCTTTTACTCCGATACGCAGTAGAGCGTATCCAATGAACGGATTACAATCTTTCCATCGAGGAATGCGGGTGTAGCGTAGGTCATCTCGCCCGTCTCGAAGGTGCTTATCTGTGTTAAGTTATCGTCAGCGGTGAAGACATATACCTGACCGCTGGTACCGATGATGTAGATCTTGCCATCAACAACCATAGGCGAAGAGTAGAGCTCCATATTAAGCTCGCGCTCGGCTTTCAGCTCGCCCGTCTTGGCATCGAAAGCAGCCAGAACGCCGTAGGTCGTAGCGATATACAATCGGCCGTTAGCATAAACGGGGCTGGCAACCTCGGGCAGATAGTCCGAAGCCTCCCACAACACAGAGCCGTCGGCACCGTTGATAGCCATAATCTTGGCATACTCGTTGGCGGCGAAGATAACGCCGTCGCCACTGCACGGGCTGGGACATACCTCGCCAGACATGCCATCGACGCTCCACAACTGCTCGCCCGTCGAGGGGTTGTAGGCACGCACCTCGGGATTACCCATCAGCACGAGCTGTGCCTGACCGCCTACGGTGGCGATGATGGGCGAGCTCCAGCAAACCTTCTGGTTACGATCCTTCTGCCAGCGTACGTTACCCGTAGCGATATCCATTGCGATAATCTTCTGCGAGTCGCTGTTATCGTACTGCACGAATACAATTCCGTTCCAAAGCACAAGTGACGACACGAAACCATACTGGTTGTCGGGTACACCCAGGTTCTTAGCCCATACTCGCTTGCCATCCATATCGGCACACATAATGTCGCCCGTAGCGAATACGGCACATACATAGCGACCGTCGGTTGCGGGTGATGCCGATGCATAACCCGTGTTGCTTGCTACGGCAGGGGGTGTCGAAGGAGAGCCAGCAATGCCCGTTGCGGGAAGTGTCCAGAGCAGATCGCCCGTAGTGAGGTCGTGGCAATAGAGTTCGCGTGAGGCCTCATCACCGCCCGTATAGAATATGCGGTTGTTATGCACCGCGGGAGATGAGAATCCCTGCTTGGTTGTGAGAGCATGCTTCCATGCTATCTTGCCACCGCCGGCAAAGTCCCACGTTGTGGGGATGTTACGAGCCGATGAGTGACCATTGGAGTTATTACCACGGAACATACCGTGATTTACTCGTGCTGCAGCAGGTGCTGCGGGTGCAGCCTCTGCGGTCTGCTCCGTTGCAGTCTCATCGGTAGTCTCTGCTGCAGTCTGCTCGCCCTCGGCGGGTGTTTCCTCTGCAGTTTCTGTGGGTGTAGCCTCAGCTACAACAGTCTCGGCGGCGGTTGCTTCGCTCTGCTCGGCTACGAGAGTATCCTCCTCGTCAGCTTTATCGCTCTTAAACCATTGAGGATTTGATGCAACAACGACAACCAGCGCTACAACAGTAAGTGAGGCAGCAAGCCACTGCACATATTTGCGCGAACGGCTCTTAATCAGCCACTCGTCAAAAATATCAATATCCTTGGGTGCAATATGCAGCACGTCGGCATAATAACCACGCAAACAATATACAAACACCGCCGCCATAAAGAGTAGGATATAGATACCTGTTTTGAGATGCTCCTCCTGCACGAAATAGGCCTTGCGTGAGAGCAGATCCAGCTGACGTATCTGCGCCTGCAGGTCGGCATTGTCGGGGTTGGTTTCGTTCAGGCTTTTGAGCGTGGTCATTACCTCTGTCTCGAGAGGCGTAATGTTGCGCACCTGAAAGTAATTGGCCACAAGCATAATAGATAGCGTAAGCATAAATATGCCTGTCACCACAGCAATCGTTCTGTAAATATCCTTTTTCATCTGAATGTTATTATTTCTCTATGTCACTCTTCCCAATTTCTCTATTCTGCGGACAATACTCAAAGCAACGTCCACACGCCACACAGGCGGCGTTATCTATCTCATAGGTCTCACGACGACGTTTTACCGAGAAACGAATCAGTGCAATGGCCAGCACCATTCCCATCAACGCACCGGCCCATGTGCCGTAGGTGCGATACTCGGCAACAATAGCATCTTTAACCACGGTGAGCTCGTCCAGCGTACCATTACGCATATAGAAACCTTCAACCTCCAACGGAATAGTCTCGGGGGCATCCAGCGCCTCGTATGCTACGACCATATCGTACAGACGCACATCCTTATGGGCACGGCTCAGACCCTCGGCCGACATACGCATCAGCAGTGCACCGAGAATCATCAGCAGCGGCATCAGCAGCATATAACCCAGCAGGCGTTTAACACCCTCGCGACGCTCCTCCTTGTCGGTATTGGCATATGGAGGTCGGATAGCATCCACGGGGCAAGAGTTATGGCAAAGGTCGCAGTTAATACACTTCTTCTTTGTAATCTCAACCTTTTTCCACGATACGGCCGAGAAGAGACTCAGCAACGCACCGTAGGGGCAGAGGAATCGGCAGAAGGGGCGACCCGTGAATACCGAAATGATGAGCAACAGAATACCGAACACCAGCAGCTCTACATCACCACCCAGACGGAAAATACCGATAAAGGGGTCGAACTCGCAGACAAGGAATCGACTGCGTGTTACAGCATACAGAATAGTGAGTATCAGGTAGAGCCACGGCAGCAGGCCAAGTACCATCGCCACAGGCTTGCTTATGCGGCCATTCTTGACATTGACCAACTCCTGCAATGCACCCATTGGGCATACACCCGCACAAAATACACGTCCAAAGAGGAATGCAAACACAATAGGCAAGAGGAAGAATGCCAACACGTTCCATGGCATCTGGTACGAGCCATCGACAAATGCCAGCGCCACATTCTGAATCGAACCTACACTGCACACACAACCCTCGCGCAGGAATCCGAAGTAGAGCACCGATACAAGGCTGATCCATATCATCGGTTTGCGTTTCTTCATCACGGCCCATGTAGCCGCTACGAGCAGCGCCACGAGCATCGTGACATCCAGCACGTTCCACAGTGTTTCATCGGGCACGGCATACTCCAGGTCGGGATACTGATAACCTGATTCAAAATCGGGCTTCGGGAATCGGTTCTGCGCCTGGGCAAGAGCCACTGAAGCAAAACTTGCCAAAGTTGAAAATATCTTCTTCATATGCTTACTCCTTTAATTTATATGCCGTTGCGAAATCTACACGCTGTATAGCATCCGACACGCACACCTGGGCAATCTTACACTCATTGCACTGCACGCATATATCCTGCTTGATTTGCAGGTATAGCGAACCATTACCAAACGACGAACAACCCTTAACACACTTACCACAGCCGTTGCACAAATCCTCATCGATGGTGTACTCGAAGTAGGGATCTTCTACAAACTGGCGAGTTATGGCACCCGTCGGGCACATCATATTCTCGGCAGCGGTATTCAAATCCTTCACATTTGAGATGTAGTAGCCTCCGCAGAGGTCACAATAACCGCACACCCTGTTGGCGTGGATGCACTTCACTGCCGACACGGGCAATACGCAGTGAGTCTCACATCGACCACACTGGGTACACTTTGCGGGATCAATCTGCCAAAATACATTACCCTTTGCGCCCTTAGTCTTTAATGCTAAGGCCGAGCCTGCCGCAATCACACTACCACCTGCTATGACCGTTCCACACATACGCAGGAACTCGCGACGCTTCAGCGGGCTTGTTATCTTCTTATCCTCTTTCATTCTTCCTCAGGGTTTAGATTGTAACACCTTTTCGCAGAGGGCACTCCTCAGCGCAGTCGCCACAAGCGGTCTGCTGTGCAAACTTCTCTTCATATTGGAATACCGATATAGTGTTGGCTCCGGCTACAATGAGTCGATTACCATCGGCACGTACCTCGCGGGCCTCGTATCCCACGCCAAGAGCAAATTCGTCAAGCAGTGTGGCGTGATACTTGCCGTCGCTACCGTAACAGCTGATGCGTGGTGTACCCTTTTCGGAGGTGAGAATATCACCCCTAGGGGTTGTTGTCAGGTGAACAGGGTTGCAGCAACCACTGAACGCTCCTGCCTCATTGCCCGCCTTGCCAAACGATGCTACAAACTGTCCCTGCATATCGTAGCACTCAACGGTATGACGCCCCGGGTTGGAGCAATATACTTTGTCGCCAACAGATGTTATACCGAACGAATAGCTCGGCACGATGAAACCCTCGGGACTATTGATAAAGCGACGGAATGCGCCCTCTCGATTATATTGACAGATGTTTTTATTGCTGGCATCGGTCACAAATATCTCATCGCCTGCAATTGCCATCGAGCAGTAGTCTGACTCGGGACTACAAGCCTCCCACGAGCGTACAGCAGCTCCTGCGAGGGTATATACACCAATCATCGTTGGGTGCAGGATATACAACTCATCGCCCACATACGCTATGTCACGCACCACGTCCGCCGTTGAGAAGCGACGCTCCTCGGCACCCTCGCGATTGAATATGCGTATGCTGTTCTCCGCAGCGGCAAACATCTTATCGCCAGCCAACTCAAAGGCAGTGACAGGCTCATCGACCTTAAAGGCGAAGATCTTACGGTAGGGTGAGGGTAGAGACTCTCCACGACGCACCACCGTTCGCTCGCGCTGGTCGCCATAGAATAGCTCCTCGGGTTTGGCCAACATCTTGTAGAGATGGTTGCCCGCAACACCCATAATAGATAGTCCCGCTACGGTAGAGCCACCAACGCGGAAGAAATCTTTGCGTGATATTTTCTTATTCTCTCCCATATTATTTAATTTTTAAGCATATAACATTATGTGCATCGCGCACAATCAATCGCCCGTCGGCATATGCCATCGGGCCCCAGGCGTCGGCACCTTCGATTATGCGCTGTGAGCGCACGAAGGTCATAGAGTTGTTACCGATGCTATATTGATATAACTCGCCATCATCCTTGAAGATGAAGAGGTTGTTGTCAATTACGATGTAAGGACCTAAACCGAAACGCTCGTCAGCGCCGGAACTCCATACGGGATTGTGCAAATCCGAGGGTGAGTAGCAAGCCAACTTGCCGCGAATACTGCCACCATCCTTTGGTGCTACGGTGATAATCATACCGTTGTAGAAAATAGGAGTCTGCTGCTCGCACGAAAGGCCCTTGTCAGCCTTGTACTGGTCGAGCACGGTGGCTGACCAGCCGCCGGCATTGGACACCTGCAGGAGAGCACCTCCAGTACCATAACCTGCTACCATCAGAATGCGATCTGACGACAGTCGCACAGGTGAGGGTGCAACCACCGAAGGCTGCCACTTATTGGTGTGCCAGAGCAGGGTGCCACGATCGGCCTTATCAGCCGAAACGCCGCATACGCCACCGACACCTACATATACATAAGTAGGCTTACCGCCCAGCGTCATAGGCATTACCGATGAGTGCGACATGGTAAATCCTACTGTATTGGGTGTCTGCCATAAGATTTCGCCCGTCATACAATCTACGCCAATCATCAGTGTCTGCTCGCCTGCAGGCGCAAGTACAACCACGCCATCATCCACCACAGGGCACTGACCTGTGTACCAGAATGGCACCTCTGAAGAGAACTGCTTCTGCATATCCATCGACCAGAGCATATCGCCCGACTCGGGGTCGCAGCACATCACGTGTCCCTGCGGACCAACCGTAATTACATATCCTTCGCCTACAACGGGAATGGTGCGCGAAAAACCGTGATTACGCTTTATGGGCACACGATACCATCTGCGCCATAACTCTTTACCAGTTTCCAAAGAGAAACAGCGCAAGGCATCGGAGTTTAGTTGCTCGTTGTAGTCGAGAACATACACTCGGCCGTCGTAGATGACGGGAGCAGCATGACCCTCACCCGTCTCAAAGCGCCACTGCTCCGCAAACTCACCCTCGACGAAGGCTGGCGCAGAGGTCTTGACAATGTTGGTGCGATCCTCGCCTCTGAAACCTATCCAGCGACCCTCTAACTCGGTAGAGAACACCTCATCGTAGCGCATAAAATATTCACCGATGACCACATCATCGGCCTTACGCTCCAAACCTTCGGGGCGATTGTCAGCACCAGGCAGGTGCAGATCGAAATCCTGCTTGGGAGTATGCAGATGCCACCCAACAAGGAGTGCTGCATAGACCAGTGCCGTTGCCGCAGCAACGTAGATTAATCTCTTCTCTTTCACTTTATAATCTGTCTTAATTTCTTCAATGCAATCAGTGTAAATACCATATTATACATCTGCTCGGAGTACCACAAACGGGCAAAATATAATCCGATTGGCTCTTCGCGGTATAGCTCTTCTGCCTGCCACATCTCATGTAGATAGTCAAAGCCTCTTTCAATGGACTCCATCGCTGGATTCTCTACCGATGCCAGGGCACTCAGTGCTCGCGAGGTGAGCGTAACCTTCGACCGCACGCCCTTTGCTCCGCCCCAACCGCCATCGTCATTCTGTGCCGAGAGAAGGTACTCTATACCCTTTGAAATTAGGGGACGAGTTGCTGGATTTGAAGAGTGGGTCAGATACTCTACAGCCGTTGCAGTACCATATACAGGCGAGAGCTCATTCTCAGCATCCTGATCGCCAAACCAAAGCGGTGTCCATGAGCCGTCAGCGGCTTGATGGCGTGCCATCCATGCGATAAGACGTGAGATGCTTTTCTGGCAACGACGCTGCACATCTTCGGGTAGCGTCGTCATCCACAACTCCATAGCAAGGAGCGCATGAGCCGATATGTCGGCACTGCTGCGGTCGAACGGAAGTTTACCCCAGCCCTTGCAGAATGTGGGCATGCCACCGTCGTTATTTTGCAGCGACATGAGCCACTCAACACCACCACGCACCTCGTCGCAATATTTGCCACGCAAAAGCGTATGCAGTGCAACAAGCGCAGCCGACGTATCATCACCATCAGGTGCTGCACCCGACAAATCGCTCCATCCCCAGCCGCCTGCGGGAGCACCAGTGAAGTAGTGTTTCTGCTTAAAGGCGTTATGGCGAATCGTTGAGGCGAGTAATTCACGCTCCTCTACATCATCGCCCAGCGCACGCACTGCGGTAGCCGTAACCCAGGCCGCGAGGTCGGTATCGATAGGCCATGAGCCGTCGGCGCGAACTGTATCAACAAGAAAGTCGGCACATCGCTGCGTGACCGTGTGGTCGCGAAAACCTGCCTCGCTAAGACACATGCTCACAAATGCCGTCAATGGAGCTGCCTCCAGAAATCCGCCATCCTCAGGCTGTAACGAGGTGAGCACTCGCATACATTTAGGCACGAAAGCCTCGCGCAGGGGCGAGAATATGTTTTGTCGTCCGCGACGGAATCGCACGATACCTACCGCAATAAGAGCAGGTATGGCATAACTCACAACGGGGAGTTGCAGGAATCTGAAGAAACGTTGTGGCAGGATAGTAAGCTCAAAAGGAAATGGAGGAATACGATTCCAATCCTTCACAATACCCGCCAGAGCACACATAACCAATATGGGCACCGAGAAGGTCAGATCCTTGCCGTAGTAATCCAATACGCCACGTACCAAATGCTCGTCGTCAATGCCTCCAAAGTGATTCTTCAGATACTCTTCCGTTTGCTTGGGTGCTACGCCAAGAGCATGGAGTGAGGTGTATGTAAGCAGTGTGGCAGTCATATTCGATGGACTCTCCACCGAGTCGCCCCACGAGCCATCGCTTTGCATCGTATGGAGCAACCACTCCTTACCACGCTCAATGTGCTGGACGAAGGCTTCGGCATCAATCTTATGCAAAGCAAATATCGACACAGAGGTCGATATGGCACTCGACGAAAGATTTCCGCGCCACATCTGCCCCGGCTTACGACTCGCTTTTAGGCGTGCCTGCACGTCAGCAATCATTATATCTATATCTTCTCTTCTCATTGTGTTCCTAATGCCAGTAATCCGTAAAACAGATATTCTACATCACTCTCTTCATCCAACAATGTGGCGGCAAAGCCTCCATCGTCGAGCCAATGGCCCTCAATGAAATCGACGGCCGAGTAACGCGGCTTGATTCCGTAGCAGTCGAGCGTAAAGAGTGCCGTAGCCGTTGACAGCAAGTCGGGTAGTGGCGTATGCTGCTCGGCACACCAGCCACCATTCGGCTTTTGCTCATCTCTGAGCCACTCAACATCCTGCGTAGGCAGGCAACCCTTGCTCTGTCGCGCAACCATCAGCGCTGCGGCTGTAGCATTTGTCGATGGTTTTCCATTCCGCCTGTTTGCGTAGCCTCCGCTCTCGGTGCGGTATGGCGTCAGGTAGGCATAGGGTGGGGTGTTCCCCGTATCTTCGCAAAGCGAGTAGAGTATAAATTGTGCGTAAGGCGACTCGGCATCTGAATTTGGCACAACCTCAAACGAGGATAGCGGCCTAATCGCTTTGCGCTTTATGTTTTTTAGTAAGAACTCTATCTTGCTATGCTCCCAATCGTTTATCATTCGAGCACGAACATACGCTGCATAGTGTACAAGGTCAAGCTCCTCATCATTGATCTTGTCGAGCCACTGGCGCGTAGCCTCGCAATTACGACTAATACCCAAAACGTGCGAGAGCAATAAACCAAACGAAGTATAGTAAATATCCTCCTTACCACTCCGATCCACAAACACACCGTTGGCCGTCATACGTTCCTGAACAAATTGGCGCATCAAAGCCAACGCCTCGTTGCCAAGCGATGCTGTGGCACGTTGCAGAGTGCGAAGCATGAGTATGGATATCGTCTCGTGCATGGTCTATTTCAATATTTTAGCAGTGAGTCGGTAGAGCAGGCTCTTTAACTCCGTATCGTCGATAGCCTCCAAAATATCCAACGCACGCTGATGATACTCCTCAGCCATCTCGCGTGTGCGCTCAACAGCCTCATCGAGCAGAGGGCTAAGTGGCTCACTGCGCAGCAGCGTCTTTATATCTTCCGCTTCGATCATCATCCTTACAAACTCCTCATCGGGACACATCTCACACAGCAGAGCGAAGATCGAAGAGGGTCGCAGAGCGATAGGCTCATCCGAGTCGAAGTCCTCCACGTCGTCACGCAACTGATATGCTATGCCGAGTGCCGACGAGTAAGCACGCAGCGGTGCCGTAAGTGCAGGGTTGCCGTTGGCGCACAGCAGAGCTAACAGCAGCGACACCTCAAAGGCAGGGGAGGTCTTCAGTCGGAATATATCCAACACCTCGTGCAGTGTAATGGCTCGCGGTGCTGCACACCACTCCAGCTCCATACCCTGACCCTGACTCAGTGCAATGTGGGCATCGGCAATAACAGCCGTCATATCGCCACGATGGCAACTGCCAATCATGCGATAACCCTCACCAAGCAACATGTCGCCCACGTTGATGGCGATCGATGTTCCATGCATGGCGTGCAGGGTAGGCTTACCGTAGCGTTTATGGTCGTTATCCTCTATATCGTCGTGAGCGAGCGAAGCCTTGTGGAACGCCTCGATGGCGATGGCCACACGTCGATGCTCGTCCGTAAACTCTGTCGAGCGGCTCAGTGCTGCATATGTCGCAGCAAAAATATAGGGTCGCCAGCGCTTACCATCTCCCGCGAGCCAGTCGAGT
Source organism: Alistipes sp. (assembly GCA_045630065.1). Taxonomy (GTDB): domain Bacteria; phylum Bacteroidota; class Bacteroidia; order Bacteroidales; family Rikenellaceae; genus Alistipes. The sequence goes on along the minus strand of JAZQSN010000074.1, from coordinate 7,979 downwards.
GCAATGCGTGACGAAGAGTCCGAGCCACGCACCATACACTTTGCAAGATTCTCGTGCGAGAACCACTCAGCTACAGTATCCTTGATTGCGTTATAATTTATTACTGTACGCTCATTAGTGCGTGCCTCCATCAGTTCGAGCACATAGTCAGTATCTACGTTAGTATCCTTGCAACCTGCCATGTTGAGCGGTATGGCAATGCCCGGCACCGCGTTATCCACCAGCAGGGGGAATGCCTTCTCGAGTGAGTCCAGACAACTGACGCCAATGACGGCATCCACAACGCCCGTCTTGATGAGATTCATCACCGAGGTGAAGCCCTCGGCTACGATACTCATGATGCCCAGCTCGGCAGCACGATCCTCCAGCGTAGGGATATGGCAGTTGCCGCATCGGTGGCAAAGAAGACCAATATCATCAATCTCGGCACAACACATAGCAGAGTTGCTCAAACATTTAGGCAGCAGCAGAATACGACGCTCATAGGGTGTGGCGGCTATTACATTCAGCCATACGCGATTATGCAACTCAACCATTGTCCACTCCTTTGCCTCTGGGCCAAAGTCCTGCTCACGCAGTACCTCCAGAGCCAGGCGATCAAGGTGCTGCATCGACAGCGGAGGCGTATATGAGCCTCGGGCAACAAAATCCTTTATCGCCCGACGTAACTCGGTGCGCTCCTCCGTAGAGGGTATGTGATATATCTTCTTCTCCATTTATCCGTAGGCTCCAAAGCCAAAGAAATAGCGTTTCTTCAACATGCGGTAAATGCCGCTCTTCTCGGGGATCTCCTCTCCCGCCATATCGTGTCCCGCAACGACCTTCATTGCGGCGTACTCATCTCCAACCGTGCCACGCGAAGTGGTATCCACAGCCTTCCACTCCTCCAGAAATTGCAGCATTTTCTGCGGATTCTCCAGCAGGATGCAGCCTCGTGAGGTCTCGGCTGTCATACGACGCATCGAGGCAAGGAACTCCGAGTTGTTAAATATCTCGGTCAGATTCGAGGCATCCTTATTGAGCATATCGCACGCCATCTGCAACGGCGGACAGAACTCCACAGCTCCCGATGGTGCGATGTGGTGGCTCATACCCGTAGCTGCGGGGCACATGGCACGTCCCTTGTCGTCCCAATATGTATCGATAATAAATAGTGGGGCATCGGTGCGCTGCTCGACAAGGAATCGTCGTAATGACAGAATCTGCTCTTTGCTCAGGGCATTCTCCACTATGGGGTGCTTACCCACGGGACGATAGATGTAATACCACAGATACGCTGCGCCCTCACGCGCCATATCCTCGATATGCTTGCGAGTCACCAACTCATCATAGTTACTGCGACCGATGCTTGCTGCCACACCAAAGATAACCTTTGCCCTGCGACATGCACGCAGACCTGCAAGGGTGCGCTCATAGACATTGTCACGACCACGTCGTGCATCGCTCTCTTCACGCAGACCCTCGATGCTAATTAGAGGAGTAACATTGCCCAAGCGACGCATACGTTGTGCGATCTCGTCGGTAAGAAGCGTAGCGTTGGTGAAGAGCTGGAAGTAGCAATCCGAGTGTTTCTCGATTACATCCCACAATCCCTTATACATCAACGGCTCGCCACCCAGAATACCAAAGAAGTATGATCCCTGCTTTTTGCTCTCACAGATAATGCCATCGAGTTGTTCAATTGTGAGTTGCTTGCGACCACCGGCCGACACCCAACATCCAGAGCATGATAAATTGCATGTCTCCGTTACAGAAATCATCACAAAGGCCGGAAAGAAGGGTTTGCCATCGGTCTGACGACGCTCAAAAGCGGCCATATTGCGGATATTGCGCCAGCCGAAGTTGTAGATGATTTTCCACAGTCCTCGGGGCGTAGCACCTGCTGCAATACGCATTGCTGTACGGGTTAGTATGCCTATCTCTTTTAGTGTCATTGTTTCTTATCTTTAAGTAGCATCACGCTGGCACGTCGGTGAGCCAGACGTGTACGCAATGCATCGGCATAGACTGCCTCCATATCTATCTTTATTGTTCCCTCCTCCATCTGCTCGCCACCGTTGATGGGAGCCTTGTCGTATTTGGGGAAGATAATTGCTCCTGCGGGACAGATGCGGGCACAGGCAGGGCAGTTGTTCTTGCAGTTTTCGGGTGCAGCCACACGCACTTTACCATCCGCCATCTCATATACGCCAAAGAGACAGAAATCGTGACACTTGCCACAATTTAGGCACTTATCCGTCTCCAGCACGGGATACCAGGCATCCTCGGCCACTTTTTTTGGCAGCGCCAGCACCTCCTGCAAGGCGACATCGCACTCCTGCTCGGTGACATCTCTATTGGTTATGCCCAACTCATTGAGCACATAATCTGCCGTATGTTCGCGTATTTCTATAAACTTTGGTGCGCTCTTCTGCGCTGCATCGTAAAGTGCCAGCATTGCACGCGCATAGCAGCCAACAACGCAATCGGCGCTACACAACTCATCGCTTTTCAGCTGTGCCGCCTCGCACAGGTCGGGGTGAAGCGTCACCTCATATCCTTCGCGACGGAGCACAACCAGGAGTCGGGCCACCTCCACCGAGGGTATAAAAGTGCGCGATGAGCAGGCGCATATAGTTATCTTCTTGGTCATTTAATTCTCCTCCTCGTTAATTAGCCATGACTTAAATTCAGAGGCTCGGTTCTTGCTAATAAAAATCTGTTCGGGCACATCCACGTTTGTCGATATACGCAAACGGCCGTTGAACCACACGGTTATCTCGCCTATGCAGTTACGCGAGAGAATATACTGTTTGTTCACACGCATAAACAACGCCGGATCGAGGGCTTGCATCATTTGCTCCAATGAGGAGGCATATTGATATACATCACCGTTGAACATTATCACATGTGTCGTGCGATCGGTGTTGTAAAAACAAGCTATGTCGGCGGTATTGATGGGTATTATCTTATCCTTATATGTAATGAGCATCTTATCGCGGTACTTGCGTGCAGGTCGCAGGTGTGATATGCGCTCGATGTATTGGGCTATGTTCTCAGTTGATAGTTTGCGGAACTTCGACAATGCCGCCGCCAACTCTTGCAACTTGACAGGCTTGAGCAGATAATCCACACTATTGACCTTGAATGCATCGATAGCATACTGGTCATATGCCGTAGTGAAGATGATGGGTGTTTCGATAGTCATCATCTCGAAAATGGCGAAAGCCGAGCCATCAGAGAGGTGTATATCCATGAAGATCAGGTCGGGTTGAGGATTTTCGTTCAACCAGCGCACAGTCTGCTGTATACTCTCCGTATTGGCGAGAATAGTAATTGATGAATCTATCGAATGGAGCATCTCACATAGATTCTCATATGCCGCAGTTTCGTCTTCTACAATCAGTACTCTCATGATATCTATTTTAGGGGTAGATATACTGTAAAATATTTACCGTTACTATTAACTCTTATCTCTTTGCCCATCAGCAGACGGAAGCGATTCTCCAGATTCTTCAAACCAGTGCCATTTGTATCGGCAGGCGTAAGTTTGGGGAATATGGGATTTGACACCACCAGCTCTTGCTTGTCGTTGAGCTTAATGCTCACCGAGAGATGATGTTCGCTGTCGATGGTATTATGTATTACGGCATTTTCCAGCAGGGGTAATAGCGAGAGCACGGGCAAGAGGTAGGATTGACTATCCTCCTTAACATCCACATCGATCTGGAACTTATTGGCAAAACGCACCTCCATCACATGACGGAAAGCCTCCACATATGTAAGCTCCTCGTTGAGCGTCACGAGTGTCTTGCTGTCGCTTTTAATGGTGTAGCGGAAGATGTCGGAGAGCTTGTCCACATAGTCCAGAGTCTTCTCATTATTATTCTTGCGAACCAGCGCCGAAATACCATTCAGAGCGTTGAAAAAGAAATGGGGGTTGATATGGTTCATCAGAGCCGAGCAGCGGCTCTCCAAACTCTCAATTTTAAGTCGCTCGATAAGTTTCTCCTTTTCACGTTGCGAGGTGTAGAGCAGATAGATGTAACCGAGCATCGTAGAGAGCAGACCGGCAATGATAAATTGAAAAACTACGATGCTGACAAAGTTGTCATAATTAAAATGGGTGAGCATCGTCACGGCAAGATACAGGCCCAATGCTCCCAATGCAATACCCATATTCATCGCCACACGCTTGAAGAAATTGAGCGTATGCAGCAAACGGATATTGAGTACAATGAGCAGATAGAGCATTCCCCATATATACAACGCGCGGAAGCAGAAGAAGATGATAAAGTTGTTGTGCTCATCAGCATCAACGAAACTCATGTCGCACATAAACCACGCTATATTAGGATATAGCAGGAATAGGGCACACACAAGGCTGACCAGCCACGGCTTTTGTTTTATTACATCTAAAGAGTTCATATCAAAACATTTTTTCACTATGCAAAATAAATAATAATTCGCCAAGTAACAAACAACTATATTATTAAAACGAAAAAATTACAGCTAAAAGCGAAAAACAACTGCACAAAGAGGAATTACGCTTTTCGCGCATGACATTCACCGTACAAACACCGTTTTTTCATCTTCATGCGGTAATTTTTCCCTTTCAGCACAAACGAGCATTGCTATTTGATAATAAATTACTTATTTTGTAGTAGTGAAAATATTACTTTACATTTAGATCTATACTATGAAAAAGATTTTGTTTTTATTAGCATTTGCAGCTACTGCTGCAACTGCTTCAGCTCAGGACTGGCCTCAGTTCTTAGGTCCTACGGCCGATAGCAAGTCGCCGCAGAAGAATCTACTTCGTGAGTGGCCCGCCGAGGGTCCCGAAGTTAAGTGGACAACCGCAGTGGGTATCGGTTATGGCGGCCCAGTTGTTCGTGATGGCAAGGTATATCTGCTCGACCGTGATGCCGAGAAGGAGACCGAGACGATGCGTTGCATCGACCTTGCAACAGGCAAGGATTTGTGGGGCTACACGTATCCTTCGACGGGGGCTGTGATGTTCCCCGGTTCACGAAGTGTGCCTACGCTTGACGGTAACTACGTCTATTCATGCGGTCACAATGGCGAGCTCTACTGCATCGACATCACTACAGGTAAGCCCGTATGGAACAAGAATATCTTTGCTGGCTACGGTGGTACGAAGCTCCCCACTTGGGCAATTTCGCAGATCCCGTTGGTGTATGGCGACCTGGTATATGTGCTGGCACAGACTCCTACCGTAGGTATGGTTGCGCTTAACAAGATGACCGGTGCCGAGGTGTGGAAGAGTGCTCCCTATACAGAGATTACCTACGCAAGCCCTTCAGTTGTGAAGGTGTCGGGTGAGGATCATATCTCAATCGTTGTTTCTTCAACCAACGCTGTACAGAACCGTGGTGCTGCAAAGCAGATGGGTCGTGTGATTGGTTACGATCCCAAGACGGGCAAGGAGTTGTGGTCGTATGATAATTGGGATTGCCACATTTCGTGCGCTCCCGTAACGGCTGCTGGTGACAATAAGTTCCTCGTAGTGGGTGGTTATGAGCGTGGTGCTTCGATGTTCCAGGTGGTGAAGGGTGCTGATGGCACATTCTCAACCAAGGAGCTGTTCGTAACCGTTGAGTTTGGCGACCAGACCAAGCCTGCACTCCTGCACAATGGCTATTTCTACGCAATGTATGGTACAAACAGCCGTCGTGATGGTTTGTGCTGTATGGATATGGAGGGTAACGTGAAATGGAAGACCAAGCGTGCCCCCAATTTTGACAAGGGTAGTATGATTTTGGCCGATGGCCTGATTATCGCTACCGATGGAGCCGATACGCTCTACCTTATCGAGCCCTCGGCAGAGGGTTATAAGCCTATCTCTACGGCTCCGCTGTTGGCTGGTGGTATGGGCGCATCTGAGTTGGGTGGTCAATTCAAAAATGGCAACTGGGCACCTTTGGCATTGGCTGATGGTATGCTCCTGATCCGCAACCACGCCAAGATGATGTGTGTGAAGGTTACAAAATAGCATAATTAATTTTGGATTCGAGAGTCTGCCGGCATCATTGTCGGCAGATTTTTTATGTTTGTCAGGTGGGTGCATTTCACTTTTCACCGCTATATTTTCACTTTTCGTCGCTATTATTTCGCCTTAAGGAGCGTTTTATTCGTTTTAACGCCAAGTTGGTTCGTTGATTGGCGAAAAACTATTTACATTTGTAATGTGCGATTATGCAACTACATAATAAAAACATTATAACAACTATGAGAAAGATTTTATTTACATTGGCTCTTGTTGCTGCTGCCGCTACGGCATCGGCACAGGATTGGCCGCAGTTCCTCGGCCCTACGGGCGACAGCAAATCTCCGCAGAAGAATCTACTTCGTGAGTGGCCCGCCTCAGGCCCCGAGGTTAAGTGGACTGTTGATGTTGGTATCGGCTACGGTGGCCCCGTAGTTCAAGCAGGCAAGGTCTATCTGTTGGACCGAAATCAGGATGCCGAGGAGGAGATTATGCGCAGCTTTGATCTGCAGACTGGTAAGGAGTTGTGGTCGTATAAGTACTCTGCACCCGGCAAGGTAGGTTATCCTGGTTCACGTAGCGTGCCCACCGTAGATGGCAAGTATGTATATGCCGTAGGTCATAGCGGCGACTTCTACTGCTTTGAGGCTGCTACGGGCAAACCCGTATGGCATAAGAACATCTGGACCGAGCACGGTGGCGAGAAGCTGCCCGTATGGGCTATCTCTCAGTGCCCGCTGATTTATGGTGATCTGGTTATCGTATCGTCACTTGCTCCCAATGCAGGTCTGTTGGCCTACAACAAGGTATCGGGCGAGCTGGTATGGAAGACCGAGAACCTCGGCCCCGAGTCATATACAAGTCCTACGATCGTTAAGGTTGATGGCGAGGATCACCTCTCTATCGTTATCTCATCGACCAACACCTTTATGCATCGCGATGCTCCCGTTGTTAAGGGTCGCGTAATCGGTCTTAATCCTAAGACAGGTGAGGAGTTGTGGCGTTACAGCAATTGGGAGTGTATGATCTCTTGCGCTCCTCTGACCGAGGCTGGCGACAATAAGTTCCTTATCGTGGGTGGCTACGAACGTGGCTCAACGTTGATTCAGGTAGTGAAGGAGAATGGCAAGTATGTAGCCAAGGAGTTGTTCGTGCAGAATGAGTTTGGCGATCAGACCAAGCCGGCAATCTTTATCGATGGTCACTTCTATGCTCAGTATGGTACGAATAATCGCCGTGATGGTTTGTGCTGTATGGATATTAATGGCAATGTGCTGTGGAAGACCAAGCGTGCACCTAACTTCGATAAGGGTAGTATGATATATGTGGATGGCCTATTGCTAGCAACAGATGGTGCCGATGCACTCTACCTGATAGATCCTTCGCCCGAGGGTTACAAGCAGTTGGCAAAGGCCGATTTGCTCAAATCAGACATCGCTACCGAGGGCCGAGGCAATTGGGCCCCGTTGGCATTGGCTGGTGATGGTCTGTTGCTTATCCGCAACCACTCGAAGATGATGTGTGTAAAGGTTACAAAATAGAGTGTAGACAGCCCCAAACGATTTGGGCATAAATATTTGAAGGATTAAACATTATAACTGTCTGCCGACAACTTGTCGGCAGATTTTTTTTATCGATGTGTTGGTAGTTTTCGCTTTTTGCCTTTGTTTTTTTGCCTTACAGAGTAATTATTACCTTTTGGTCCAAACACTGCTCGGCAATTGGCGAAATAGACAACAAATTACTTTCCGATGCAACACATTTACACTATTGATTGAAAGCGTTTTAGACTTTTAATCGGTACAACTCGCATTTTTGCAATGACACGGAAAATACTCACAAATTCATAGTGCTGATAATCAGCGATTTCGATATACGTGTTGTACCGCGCTTTTCAAGCTCATTTTCAAGTTTCGGTAGAAACCAAATTGAAGTGATTTATATTCAGCCTCTTACCTCATTTGCGTTCCAAATGATTTCTAATGCAAAG
>JAZQSN010000073.1:0-5922 GCA_045630065.1 Alistipes sp. | reverse complement strand
CACAACGGGGCACGTGGCATCGATAATGCGAATGCCCAACTCCTCGGCACGACGGTAGGTAGTGGGGGGTTCACCGTGGGCACGAATGAACAGGTCGCGGCCCTGCAGGTTGACCATATCGTCGTGAGTGACGGTACGCAGACCCAACTGCTCGAGGCGCTGCACTTCAACTCGGTTATGGACAATATCGCCCAACGAGTATACCTCGCCACCAAGTTCGCGAAGCGCCGTCTCGGCCTTCGAAATGGCCTGCACCACGCCAAAGCAGAATCCCGAATTTTTATCTATCTCGACACACATAGGTTATGCATTTACTATAGCCTCGTATCGCTCCATAAACCACGCCATCTGCTCCTCGACACTCATATGGCTATTGTCGAGCACCACAGCATCCTCGGCCTGACGCAGAGGCGAGATGGCACGCTCCATATCGGCCTTGTCGCGCGAGATGACATTCTCCAGGATCTCCTCCAGTGTGACATTGTCGCCCTTGGCGGTAAGCTCGGCATAGCGACGCTGGGCACGCACTGTGGCCTCGGCCGTCATAAATATCTTGAGTTCGGCATCGGGGAATACCACCGTGCCGATATCGCGACCATCCATCACAACGCCTCGCTCGCGACCCATCTGCTGCTGCATAGCAACCAGCTTTTCGCGTACGGCACCAATCGAGCTCACGCTGCTCACGGCATTGCTCACCTCGATAGAGCGAATCTTATCCTCGACTAGCTCTCCGTTGACATATACATCGCTGGCGCCACGCTCTGCGTTGAAGCGGAACGAGATATTTATCTGTGGCAAAAGCTCAACCACAGCCGCCTCATCGACGCCATTGCCACCGATAGCACCCTGCTCCAGAGCATAAAGTGTAACGGCACGATACATGGCACCCGTGTCGATGAAGATATAGCCCAGGCGGGCAGCGATAGCCTTGGCAAATGTACTCTTGCCACACGACGAGAAACCATCGAGGGCGATAATTATCTTTTTAGTGGTTTGTTCCATTATTGGGGAAGAATATCAAAAAATGTTGAAATAATCGTATATACACCCAGCACGCCGATAATCACACCAGCGATATGGTTAAGCGTGAGCATATGGCGCGGGCGGAAGCGACGGCGGAAGTAGTCGATGGTAAGCGTAAGGCCAACCCACCACGCAACGGCACCGGCAAAGAAGCCGAGGATGGTCATCGAACTACGCAACAGCGACGCCATATCGCCATCGGCCTGCAGGCCCACATTGAACATAGCGAAGAAGGCCAAAAGATAGGGGATAACCACCACAAAGTTAGCCAGCGTAAAGACAAACATCGACGAATAGTCCTGCCATAGATTGCTCTTGCCGGCTCGGTTCTTACGAATCTGCGGCACGGGGTTCTGGAAAAAGATGTAAACACCCACAATCACCACAAATATACCGCCTATGACTTGCAGAATAGCACTGTACTCCTCAATCTGGGTCTGCAACATCGAGTAGAAGAAGAATGCGATGATGGCCATAATCATATCGGCCGACGCAACGCCCAATCCCGAGGCCAAGCCCGATTGGCGATTCTTGCTCAATGTGCGCTGGATGCACAACACGGCTACAGGACCCACCGTAATCGACGAGGCCAAGCCAACACCCATACCACGAATGAAAATATCCAATGCTGTTACAATCATACTCCCGCTGAGTTCAATTCCAAGGTGCAAAGTTAGGAATTTAATATGAAATATTAAAGCCCCACACCCATAATCGCACCGTGTGGCGTGATTATTGCCTCAGAGAGGGGCTAAAACTCGCAGAATGTTAATAAATTATCGAAAACTTTAACTTCACCACCCCACACCGGGTTGCATTTAATCGTATTTTTGTATTCGTATAAAAAAACAAGTTATGGCAGACTTTCAGAAACAAGGCTTGGAAATTAACCTACCCGAGCAGGTAGCCGAGGGACACTACTCCAACTTGGCTATCATTTCGCACTCACCATCAGAGTTCATCATCGACTTTGCCACCGCACTCCCCGGACTGCAGAAGGCCAACGTCAAGAGTCGCATCATACTGACCCCCGAACACGCCAAGCGCCTGCTGCTTTCGTTGCAGGAGAATGTAACCCGTTACGAGAGTAATTTTGCAAAGATTGAGATTCATCGCAATATGCCCTCGACCGACGACACCATAATGAATATGGGCCCTATGGGTAATGCGTAGCAGGGTGCCCGTAAGGCCTCCGGAAAAAGAAAAAGAGTATCCTTCGGGATACTCTTTTTTTGTATTATTTCGGGGAACAATCCATAGGCAAAACGCGCTGATGTACAACCCCTTATTACATTATCTCAGCAACGACATAATTGCTTCCACCAATAAAAATAACATCGTCATTCTGAGCTTTGGCTCGCGCCCACTCATAGGCCTCGCGCACCGACTTTATCACCTCACCCTTAAGACCCGCCGTAGCACCTTTGGCGGCCAGCTCCTCAGCCGGCAACGCTCGTGGTGTGGAGGCTTGTGTGAAGATAAAGTGAGCCTGCTGGGGGAAGAGTCCCAACACATCGTCAATCTGCTTGTCGCGAGCAAAACCGAGTATACAATAGATATTGGCATAGGATGTGGCCAGCGAACGCAACTGGTCGGCTACATACCTGACACCGTGAGCATTATGCCCCGTGTCGCACACCACCAAAGGCTTGCGGGCGATAATCTGCCAGCGACCCGACAGGTGGGTTGACACAGCCGCCGTAGCCATACCGTCAAGGAAGGCATAACGGCTAATGGTAAGAGAGGTATAACGATCTAAATAATCGACGGCGGCGGCCACCGTCAGCACGTTGTGATTCTGGTACTCGCCAGCCAAGTCGAGGATAAAGGTGAAGCGATGATTATCCCGCTGTCGTTCAATGCGGAACATCTGCCCCTCGTTGCAAGGACACTGCTCAAGGAGTTCAATCTCTCGCTCGGCATAGATTACACGCGAGTTGAGTGCCCCAGCACGCTCCTCAAATACATCGTTATACTCTTCAGAGGCTTCTCCCAACACCACAGGTACGCCCTGCTTGATTATACCCGCCTTCTCGCGAGCCACCTCGGGCAGGGTATTGCCCAAAAATTCGGTGTGGTCGAGACCGATATTGGTTACAATGCTGAGTATGGGCTTTATGATGTTGGTGGCATCCAGACGACCACCCAACCCTGTCTCGATAATAGCTACCTCGACGTCGCTCTCGGCGAAAAAGTCGAAGGCCATAGCCGTAGTAATCTCAAAAAACGAGAGTCCGAGTTTGAGCATCTGCTCCTTGTGCTCGGCCACAAAATCAACCACCCTACGCTCTGAAATCATAGTGCCATCGACACGCATACGCTCACGAAAATCGCGCAAGTGGGGCGAAGTGAACAGGCCTACTCGATAGCCCGCATGCTGGAGTATCGAAGCCAGCATATGCGAGGTCGAGCCCTTGCCGTTGGTGCCGGCAACGTGAATGGTCAAATAGTTGTTTTGGGGGTTGCCCAGCAGGCGGCAAAACTCTGTCACGCGCTCCAGTCCGGGCTTATATGCATCGGCTCCGACGGCCTGAAACGATGGCGTCGTAGCAAACAGGTATTCAATGGTTTGGCTATAGTTCATATCAATCTACCAAATGGTTTCTACGACGTATGCGATAGGCCATAAAATACATCACGGCAAGGAACGTTACAAGCAATGCCATACGTCCTACCCAGTCGCCATAGAGAACATACATAGTACTGCGCGTCGAGCGCTCAACATCCTGCACCAACACGCCTCGCTCGTCCCACTCCAGACGCTGATCAACATCACCTCGCGAGGTGATAAATCCCGAAATTCCGGTATTGGCACTACGTGCCACCGCACGGCGGGTTTCGATGGCTCGGAGGCGACAGAAGTCAAACAGACGACGGTGTCCGGGGGTGTTGCCCCACCAGCCATCGTTCGACATAACCAGCATAACCTCGGCACCCTCTCTAACGAAGCGGGCAAACCACTCGCCATATAGTCCCTCGTAGCATATGGCAGGGCCAGCCTTAAGGCCATTCTTCTCGAATACGGTGGCCTTGTCGTTACGACCCAACTGTCCCGATATACCACCCAAGTCGATGAACGAATTAAAGAACAGAGGCATAGCCTCGACACCGATTACAAGACGCATCTTATGGTGGAGGTAATCCTTATCGCTACCAATGGCCAGAGCCGAGTTATAGACATCGTAGTACATACCCCACGACTCGCGCGCCGTAGGTGTGGGCTTATAGTCGGCATCATAGCTCTTTACCGAGGTAGCACCTATGGTCATCATAGCCGAGGGGTGACTATCACCCACCAGCACACTGAAACGTAGCAACTCCTCGTTCGCTGTAATGGGCTCGTCCTCATCGTAGGTCGAGGGGAGAGCCGTCTCGGGCATAACTATAATCTGCGCATCGGAGGGGGTCTGCGAAATCAGATCCACCAAGTTGTCGAACTGCTTCTGCGAAGTGTTATTGAACTTTTCGTCATAACAATCAACGTTGGGCTGGATAACCGCCACCTTTGCTCGTTCGGCATTAGGACTATAGGTAAAATAGATGCAGAGCGATGCCACCAAAGGCAGAATAATTACAGCCAAGGCTCTGATGCGAGAGGCCAAGGAGCGCTGCAGCAGGGCTTCGTACACCACTATATTACTGAGCATCACCCATATAGAGCCGCCCATAACGCCCGTATATTCGTACCACTGCACAGCCCACACATCGCCCGAGAAACCATTACCCAGCGTAAGCCACGGGAAGGAGATAACCTCGGTGTAGGTGTAGAGATACTCGGCTGCCACCCACGCTGCCACCAGCACCGTGTAGGCGACACTCTTAGGGGCTCGCTTCGACACATAGTGGAAGAGCATAAAGGCCAGCATATTCCACATCGTCGAGAAGAACGTTGCAGCCAACGGACCCACAGGAGTGGCAATCCATATCCACCACACGGTGGCTGCATTCCAGCCCACGAAGGTGAGAGCCGCCCATCCTGCCATACGCCACCAGTCGCGTGACGATGAACCAAGCGAAGCACTTATATATAATAAAGGCACCAACGCTACCAAAAGCGTAAGACCGCTACCTCCGAGCCAGCCAAACGAGAGCAGGCCGACGGAGAGGAGTACACATAATAATCTTTGTCGCATAAATCTTATATTTATTGCAAAGATAACACAAAAAAATTTTATATTGCGATGCAAGATTTCCTCATTCCGGCGTTTAATGTATAGATTGGGTGAAGAAATCCCTACTCAAACAAAAATAAAATTAACTAAAAAATAGATTTATGAAGCGTTTTCGACTTACACTTATGATGGCCGTAGCCCTTTTTGCTACATCTTTTATCTCATCGTGCGACGTTCACGACGACGACAATCCGGGCGCAATGTTCCCCACCGCCCTTGTTACCGTAAAGCCCGTTGATGCCAACTCATTCTATATGCAGCTCGATGAGAATACAACCCTCAAGCCCGTAAATATGAAGGGCTCGCCCTATGGTAGCGAGGAGGTACGTGCATTGGTTTACTACACCGAGGTAAACGAGGACCCCGCACCCTACGACAAGGCAGTGCGCATTACTTGGATGGACGACATTCTGACCAAGCCGACTATAATCAAGGGCGCAACAGAGGAGTTCTATGGCGACGACCCCGTTGAGATCATCGACGACTGGGTGACAATTGTCGAGGATGGCTACCTTACACTTCGCTTCCGCACCATCTCAAGCAACACGGGACAGCCTCACCACGTAAACCTCGTGGCCGAGAATCCCGAGAACCCCTACGAGGTACGTTTCCGCCACGACGCACACGGCGACCACCGTGGTGATATGTACGACGGCCTGGTAGCATTCCGCCTCAACACCTTGCCCGACACCGAGGGCCAGACCGTAAAGCTTACTCTTAAGTG
>JAZQSN010000072.1:0-36694 GCA_045630065.1 Alistipes sp. | reverse complement strand
CACCGCCACACTTATGCTTGGTGTAGGTGTCGCAGAATACGCCACGGCCACCCTTGCGTGCAAACTCCTGCATCGCGGGCCAGGTCATCTGCGCACCGCGCCAGTCGTAGATGGTGTGGGCATTACCCTCGCCAATGGTCTTATAGGTGATACCCTCGATGCGGCTCCAATCGTACTTCACACCCGGCGCAAGCACCATAAAGTCGTAGTCAAACGAACCACTCTTGGCTGTATCAACACGATTGAGCGTGGGGTGTACGAGCGTTACCACATCCTTAACCCACTTTACTCCTGAGGGCATACAATCCTCCTGGCGACGCCACACATCGTCCTTGCCATACACACCTCCGCCGATGAGCGTAAAGCCGGGCTGGTAGAAGTGCTTCTCGCTGGGGTCGATGATGGTGATGTCGGGATTCTTAAGCGCACGCTTCAGGCGCGAAGCCATACTGATACCTGCTGCACCGCCACCTACGATCACGATGCGACCGTTTGCGTTGCTCTTTGCTGCGTAGGCTTTGTCGGTTCCGAGCGCTAAGAAAGCACCCGCCACTGCCATTAGCTGCAGGAATTGTTTACGCGTAATCAATCCATCACGCTCCATTTTGCGCAACTGCTTTTCGAATTCGAGTTCTGCCATATGTCTGGTAGTATAATTAGGTTATATTATTGTCATTTGTGTTTTTAAGGCGGTGCAAAGATACGATAATAAATAATAAAAAACAACCCCCGACAAGCAATTGTCGGGGGTGATTATAAAGGTTATTCAGCCTATCTCACGGGCGAGATAATAAAGCGGAATGTGTAGTCCTTATACTCGACCATATACTTCTCCAGAGGCACTGCACCCCACGAGTTGATACATCCCAAGCCCATCTGCTCCAGATCGAAGCAGAGGTAGGTGTTGGTGTCGGCCTTCAAATCGCCCGAGTGACGCTGCAAGGGACCTACCGATACATCCATAGCCTCCTGCGAGTATGGCAGGGCCGAAGCTGAGAAGGCCGTTTCAGCAATGATGCGGATGCCTGCGCCAGCCGTATTCTTGAGCTCGTAGTAACGCAGGTCAGAGCGTGTGCCCGACTCCTGCGGACGAGCCATCTTCTCGTTGTACTGCTCCGAAACGCTCTGCTTGTAGAGACCAATATCGGCAGCACTCTTTCTATCGGCATAGTTCTCTACCTCGCCACGGCCGTAGTACTCAACAACATTATATGCTGCGGGCAACTCGGCACGCATACCGAAGCGGAACATATTCGAAATCTCTGCACCAGCGGTGGTGGTCATTGCCTGCTCAACAGAAATGGCACCCTCGCCATTGATTGTATAGGTCATACGCAGAGTGGCCTTCACCTCGCTAATCTCGTAGTCGGCAACTACCTTTGCTACGCCATCCTCTACCTTGGCATCGAATGACTTGAGCGTGAGAGTCGGGTTGCGCCATACACCATAACGAACGTCGAGCTTGGCACCCAGGTCGTTCTCGGTGGGAGCACGCCAGAAGTTGGGACGCAGAGCAGAGTCTTTAGAGATGATCGTCATTGAACCATACTCAATCTGGTTGATAAAGCCCTCGCGGTTGAAGCCGATAACCCAATCGTATCCCTCAACCTGAGTCGACTTCTCGAACTTGGTAACCTTTACGGTGCGAGCAGACTCAGCGAGCGTGAACTCAGCCTTTGTGTCGTACTCTTTGATGATATGCTGCTGCTCGGCTACTACGTGGCCGATGTTCAGCATAGGCTGCTTCTGAGTGAGGATGTAACGCACGTTGAGCGTAACCTCCTTTGCCTCGGGGCAGATATCCTTTGACGTGTAGCCCAGCGTGTACTGCTTGCGCTGCTGGGGAGCAACCTCCAGCTTGTCGATGCGACCGGCCTTGGTTACAACACCATCCTGCTGCAACTCCCACTCCATAGCGTAGGGCTCAAGGCCTGCGAAGAAGTTTTCGTTGTAGATTTCCACCTTACCCGAGAGAAGGTCAACGGGTGAGGTCCAGATTGACTGGTACTCGCGCTTAACTTCGTAGGCGTGAGCCTGCGGTGTGCGGTCGGCGGCGATGATACCGTTGTTGTTGAATGAGTTATCCGTAGCATCGTAGTTGTTGAAGTCGCCACCATAGTAGAACGACACCTTGCCATCGGCCTCATACATTGCCAGACCCTGGTCTACAAAGTCCCAAATGAAACCACCCTGATAGTGGGGGTACTTACGAATCAAGTCCCAATACTCCTTAAAGCCTCCCATCGAGTTACCCATTGCGTGTGCGTACTCGCACTGGATAAGGGGCTTCGAGGGCGAGTTCTTAACGTAGTTCTCGCTCCACTCCAAATTGGCGTACATAGGACACATAATATCGGTGAAGTCGTTACCCTCGGCACGCTCGTAGTGTACGGGACGTGAGGGATCCTCCTGCTTAATCCAGCGGTAGCAAGCCTCGAAGTTGGGACCGAAGCCAGCCTCGTTACCCATACTCCAGATGATGATGGAAGGGTGGTTTCTGTCGCGCTGTACCATACGGCTATTGCGCTCAAGGTGTGCCTTGGCAAAGAGAGGATTCTTAGCCAAAGTCTTCTCGCCGTAGTACATACCGTGAGACTCGATGTTAGCCTCATCGATAACATACAGACCATACTCATCGCACAGGTCATACCACTCGGGAGTGTCGGGGTAGTGGCTTGTGCGCACGGCGTTGATGTTAAACTCCTTCATCAGGCGAATATCCTGAATCATACGCTCGCGCGACATCACAAAACCCTTCAAGGGGTCAACCTCGTGGCGGTTTACACCCTTGATAAGGATGGGCTGACCGTTTACGAGCAACTGTCCACCCTTAATCTCCGAAGAGCGGAAGCCTACACGCTGCGCGTAAGACTCTGTAGCGGTTGTAACAACCACCTTGTAGAGGTTGGGAGTCTCGGCAGTCCACTTGGCGGGATTCTTTACCTCCAACGAGAGCGAGGCCTTACCCTTGGTGGGTGTAACCTTAGCCTCGGCCACACTCTTGCCAGCGGCATCGAGAAGCACTACGTCAGCCGACTTTACGCCTGCAGTGAAGGCCATCTCGATATTCAAACGACCATCGGTGTAGTTATTTTCAAGTGAAGGTGTGATAACCAAATCCTCGATACGGGCCTTGGGGCGTGCTACAAGTTCAACGTCGCGTGAGATACCACTCATACGCCACAAGTCCTGATCCTCGAGGTATGTGCCGTCGCACCAGCGGAAAATCTGCAGTGCGATAAGGTTCTCGCCTGTCTTTACGAACTTCGTTACGTCGAATGCAGTGCCCAAATGGCTATCCTCAGAGTAACCTACGAACTTGCCGTTTACCCATACATATACGTTCGATGTTGCAGCACCGATGTTGAGGATAATGTCGCGGCCCGACCACGATGCGGGCACCTCAAAAGTACGACGATATGAGCCTACGTGATTCTGCTCGATGGGCACAACGGGCGGATTGTTCTGGAAATTACCACGCCACGCATAGCCGATGTTTACATAGATGGGATCGCCATAGCCGTTGAGCTCCCACATAGCGGGCACCTCCATCGTATCCCAACCCTTATCGTTATAGCCAACTCCAAAGAAGTCGGTAGGACGCTGGTCGGCATTCTCAACCCAGTTAAAACGCCACGTGCCGTTGAGCGAGAGTCGGTAAGGGCTTGACTGGTCGCAGTATGCACCTTCAGCCTCGGCCTTGCTTAGGAAGGTCTTGTAGGTGGTGTGCATAGGCTGGCGGTTGACCTCATTTACATTGGGGTCGCGCCACTCGTTAAATGTCTGCGCCTGTAAGGTGACAATGGACAGCAGAGCAATGAGAGTAGTTGTTATTTTCTTCATATTTAGTAGTATTTATGTTATCAGGTTATGCAATCAAAGGCTTTATCACGCCAAAGAGCAGGTATGCCACGATGAGTGTAACTACGATGTTGAAGCCCTGAGCCGTAAGGAATGCCCACAACGGACGGCGATTCTCCTTCGAGAAGATGTCGGCGAAGCGGGTCTCCAGACCTACGCACACAAAGGCGATGCTGAATAGGGTATTGGTAAATCCTTTGGTAATCTTACCTACGGCCTTTGCGCTCTCCACGTCGAGCAGGAAGCTGAAAACGAGCGACGCTACAACAAAGCCAACAACGAATTTCGGGAAACGGTCCCATATAACACCCAGCGTAGGCTTCTCCTCGTGCTGCTCACCCTTGTAGGTCCACATCAGCGAGATTACGAAAGCTGCCAAACCGAGCAGTACATTCTGCGAAGACTTAACGATAATAGCAGTCTGTGCTGCAGCCTCGCCTAACATCGTGCCCGATGCGGCAACGGCACCCGTAGTGTCAATAGTACCACCCAACCAAGCTCCGGCTACCTCCTCGCTCAGTCCCAATAGACCAGCTATCCACGGCATTATGTACATCATCGGGATGGCGCATACCAAAACGAGCGAAATGATGTAAGAGAGTTTCTTGTTGTCACCCTTAATTACGCCTGCCGTAGCAATAGCAGCAGAAACGCCGCAGATAGATACTGACGATGCAAGCATTGTTGACATCTCCTGATCGACGCCCATCTTGCGAGATATGCGAAATGCAAAGAACCACACTGTAAAGACCACAATCAGAGCCTGCGCTAGGCCGAATACGCCCGACTTCATTACCTCGCCAAAGAGGATTGTCGAACCCAAGCATACGATACCGATCTTGATATAGAACTCGCTCTGTATGGCTGGTTTCAGCCACTCGGGTACACGGAAGACGTTGCTTACGATAAGACCGAAGATCACAGAGAAGAATACCGACTCCAAGCCCCACTCCTTGATGATGGGGATGTTGGCCACGACCTGCGCTCCGAGCGAGAGGACGAAAATAACAAGTAGTGATAGAAAGATTCCCACCATCTTGCGACGCAGAACAGCCTGGCAGAGATAGGTCAGGCCAAGAATCGAGGCAAACATAGTGGCTGCCTTAAACCACGACTCTGCCGAACCCAGCTCCTTTGGCATTGTGGGCATAGCACCAGGAAAGAGCGTCGCCAGCAGTAGCACGATGGCACCGGCATAGACGATTACCCAGTCTTCATTTTTTAAGGTTGCAATAAGTTTCTTCATTTTAGTTTTATGTTTGTTCAATTAAAATCGTATGGTGGTCATCAGGCTCATCATATTGACGTTGTCCTGATCGGTGTGCTCATATCGCTTGTGCGTATAATTAAGCTGTAGGAGCAACATAGGCCACGGCTTGTAGTTCACTCCCACGACATAATGCTGCTCATCGGCACGCGTGTATACATCGTCATCGAAGTAGTCGAGTCGGGTAGCTATCGACACATTCTTCATAAAGGCATACTGCGCCAACAGGTATCCACCCTCGGAGTGAAGTTGTCCGGTCTGCGCACGTATGTACTCTGCTCGCAGGCTCAGGCGCTTTCCTGCATAGTGTGCTCCACCTCCATAGCGCCTGGTGGGCGTATGCTTTGGGGTTGAGACATTGCCAAACTGCTCCATTTGTTCGGGAGTGGAGAAGTTGGCCTCGCCGCGCAGGTAGTAGCCTGTCATAGTGAGTCGCTTTGATGGACGTAAAATCAATCTTGCTACCACATCCTTGCTCTTGTTGTTGTCGCGGGTGTTTATTCCGTTTCCGTTCAACAATGCAAGGTTATAACTCAGTATACTATATCCGTTGCCGGGAATAATGTCTCCATAGAACTGTAATCCTATGTCGCGTCCCGACGACGAGATACCTGTTATGTCTCCCAAGCCGACACGTTGCAGTCGCTGAATGGCAAGTGCAAAATCGATAACCTCCACCTCGTAGTTATCCGTAAACTCCATTAGCAAAGGGAACTTAAACTGTCCTAATTGCACGCCAAAGGCCTTGGTGGGTCGATAGCGCACCCATAAATCGACCAGTTTTGGCGTTCCCGCAAACTCGGTCTGAATACGAAATTCAGCCTTTGCGCCCTTTTTGCCATTGTAAATGTCGCCCCCGATGAATAATCGCGCACGGTGCAACTGAAAAGTCGAGACGTTGTGATCATCGAGCGAATAAATCATTTGGGTCCATCCCGATAGCTTTATCTTATCCAGAACCGAAGCCTTATTTTCAAGGTTTGAAAGACGCTCGGCCAATGTTGGAGTTTCGTCGTAATAATACTCCTGCGCCGAAATAGTCAATGTGCACAATAAGGCTACGATGAACGCAAAACACTTTCTCATATTCTCTCTCTCTGGTTTGGGTTTGGGCTTTATGGGTTTTGTCACTGAGGAGTCAGCGCCTTATCCACCTCGTTCAGTGCAAAGGCGTAGGCACCAAGCGATATGGCCTTGCTGGCGCCAATCTTCGATATCATTACGCCGATGCGTTTCTGCGGATCGTAGGTTATGCTCTTGTCCGTTCCATAGACCTTCAGTTCGCGCGAAGCACCACGGGCAAACTGCTTGAACTCCTCCTGATTGTCCAAATCGTAAACCTTCATCTGCACGCGGTCGAACTCCTCGCCCGATATTGAGTGCATCTGGCTACGCAACTCCTTTAGCAGCGAGGGCATAATATATTTCTTTGCAGCGGTGATACCTCCACCAATTACTATTACTCCATCGATGAGTGTAACGGCCGTGGCCATAGCATCACCCGCAACCTCGCCCATCGTAGCGAAGGCCTTGCGGGCTGCCTCCTTGTCGCCCTTGCGACTGCCCTCGGCAATATCGAAAATATCTTTTGGTTCGAGTGACGGATCATCCACACCAGAGGCCTCACGATATACACGCTTCACGGCACGCACAGCCACGCCATCCTCCACCATCACATCGGGCATATGCTTATGTCTGAGGCAGAAGGTCTCGATACATGAGTTATCACCCGTGTGCAACTCGCCATTGCTCACAAAGCCAAAGCCAAAGCCCGTGCCGAAGGTGTAGCCCAAAAGTGTGTTGCAACGTTTCACACTACCCAACGCCTCGAGGCGCTCGTTAATCTGGGGCAATGCGCCCGCCAGAGCCTCGCCGTAGGCGTAGAGATCGGCATCGTTGTTGATATATACGGGGATTCCGAACTTCTCCTCAAGGTAGGGGCCCAGTGCCACACCATCGCGGAACGATGGGAAGTTAGGTAGATAGAAACCACCCACAATGCCACGTGCATAGTCGGCTGGTCCGGGGAATGCAAAACTGATAGCCACGGGCGGCTGGTCGAGTTGTGAGATTACACGCTCGAAACCCTCTACCATAGTAGCCATACAGCGGTCTAAATCGTCGGCATTTGAGGGCAAAGTGATGGGGGCAACTATAAACTCGTTTGCTCTGATGGCGCCAAATACGAAGTTGGTGCCTCCTGCGTCAAGTGTGATGACGGTTCGTTGGTCGTTTCTATACATAGGTATAAAAGTTTTCTACAATTATTCAAAGATAGGCAAAAAGTGTGAGATTTCAGTATAAAAAGTGTATTTTTGCAGTATAAACAACCGTAAAGCAAAAATAAAATGAAGAGGAACTTATTCTTTTTGCAGATTTTCGCGACACTTTGTGTCGCACTCTTCGCCACATCGTGTGGCCAAACAGCATCGAGCGATGCTGATTCAGGTAATCGCGTAGAAAAGATTCTACAGCATTTGCACAATCCCCAGTCGGATTATGTTATCGTCGTTAGCCATCGTGGCGACTGGCGCGACTATCCTGAAAACTCTATCCCCGCCATCGAGTCGGTAATCAAGATGGGTGTCGATATGGTTGAGCTGGATATCGCGATGACCAAGGATAGCGTTTTGGTGCTCTCGCACGACCGCACACTCGATCGCTGTACAACGGGTAAGGGACGTATCAGCGAAATGACCTACGACTCGTTGCAGAGTTTTACGCTTAAGTCGGCACACGGCGGACATTTTGGTTACGAACTTAAAATACCTACGTTGCGTGAGGCACTGGAGGTGTGTAAAGATCGCATCTTGATTAATATTGACAAAGGTTATGACTACTACGATCAGGTGTTGGCGCTGACCGAAGAGTTGGGCGTAACTCATCAGATTCTGATCAAGGGCGGTATGCCTTTGGCCAATGTAAAGGCGAAGATGGCAGCGCATAAGAATAATCTGCTTTATATGCCCATCATTACTCCGGCTAACAAGTCGCATCAGCCTCTGCTTGAGGAGTATCTTGCAGGCGAGCCCCAGCTCGCTTACGAGATTTGCTGGAGCGAGTTAACTCCCGTGGTGGAGTCTGCTATTGAGCGCGTGAAGGCTAGTGGTTCGAAGTTGTGGGTAAATACGCTGTGGAACTCGCTCAACGGTGGATTGAGTGATGATAAGGCGTTTATGACATCGCCCGATGAGGTATATGGTAAACTTGTAGATATGGGAACTACGATGATTCAGACCGACCGCCCCGAGTTCCTTATTGAGTATCTCAACTCGCGTGGTCTGCACACTTTGTAGAAGAGTCTTTTAAGCGTGATATAATAATAAGAGGTTGCCCGACAAAGTAAAGTTGGCAACCTCTTATTATTTTATAAATCATTGTATTAAAGATATAACATCGATAAAGTAGTAAGCAGAAATCCTCCCACAAAACTTACCAGCAACTGCAGGCTGCGGTTGCGACCGAGATACAATCTCACCGAGGCCGACAGACCTGCCGCAAGAAGTGTCCACTGCAGAATCCAGAATACGGCTTGCTCGCCTGCAATGTTAAGCATTACGAAAAATGCCACGGCTGCACCCATAGCCGTGAGGTGGGTGCTTGTGCGTGTAAAACGCGAGAGGACGATGCAGAGCATTGTGCATAGCAGGGCCGATGAGGCCATCTTGCGGAAGATGATAAGCGACGGAGCTCGCATCATCGTAATGGCAAAGAGCAGATAGCATACCGCACACACAAACATCATTATCGTCATCTTGTGGCGTCGTTGTATCTCGCGTCCACGCAGGCGTTGTATACGCTTGAGCAGAGCCATCGTAAGCAGGGGCAATACGGCAGAGTAGAGCGCTACAGCCCATATGAGATAGACCTTGAGCCGCATCGGGTAGAGCGTATAAATCGAGCCAGAGAACAGCAGCAGAGCCTCCACATAGATAGGAATGAGGAAGGGATGCAGTAGGTTTGATAGTATTTTTGCTATGCTCTTCATTGCTTAAATCTGTTTACGCAAACGCGCCACGGGAATATCCAGCATCTCGCGATACTTGGCCACTGTGCGACGTGCTATGCAGTATCCTTTTGCGTTGAGGATGTTCATCAGCGTCTCATCGGTGAGCGGATGGCGTTTATCCTCCTCATCGATGCAACTCTGCAATATGTTCTTAATTTCGTAACTCGACACTATCTCGCCACTCTCGGTCTGCATAGCCTCCGAGAAGAGCGATTTGAGCAGAATAATGCCAAAGTGAGTCTGTGCATATTTGCTATTCACCACACGCGAAATGGTCGATACGTCGAGTCCTGTACGGTCGGCTATATCCTTGAGAATCATCGGGCGCAGACGACTCTTGTCGCCATCCTTGAAGTACTCCTGCTGGAAGTTAAGTATCTCCTGCATTGTACGCATTAGCGTGTCGTGGCGCTGTTTGATGGCCGAGATAAACCACTTAGCTGAGTCGATTTTACTCTTCACGAACTGCACCGCCTCGCGATTCTTCTCATCCACGGTGCCCTTCGGTGTTACCATATCGCGAATCATATCGACATAGTGGCGATTAATCTTTAACTCGGGTATGTTGTACGAATTGAGCGATAGGTCGAACTGTCCGTCGTGGTAGTCAATGTGGAAGTCGGGAATGATGTATGGCGATGCATCCTGTGCACCATCCGAGTAGAGGTTTCCAGGCTTAGGCGAGAGGCGTTTAATCTCGTCGATAGCATCGCGGAACTCATCCTCGCTTACGCCGAGGCGCGCGATAAGTTTCTCGTAATGCTTCTTTGTGAATTCGTCGAAGTATGAGGTGAGAATCTTCTTGGCAAGGCGTTTTGCCGGGGTGTCGGCCCGGCGCTGATTCATCTGCAATAACAAGCACTCCTGCAGGTTGCGAGCACCTATGCCTGCGGGCTCCAGCTGATGGATGATGCCCAGCAGACGCTCCAGCTCCTCTGTTGAGGCCTCAATGCCGAGTGAGAAAACCACATCGTCGGAGATAGATTCCAAGTCACGACGCAGATAACCATCCTCGTCGATACTGCCCACCAAGAACTCTGCCACGGCAAGCTCCTGCTCACCGAGGTTACGAAACGAGAGCTGCTCGACCAGATACTCCTGCATCGAGCGACCTTCGGTAATGTTTACGGGGCGTTGTTTGTCGTCCTTCGAGAAGTTGTTTATGCGACTCTTGTAGCTCGGGGTGTCATCCTCGCGGATATAATCCTCGACCGAGAGCGACTCCTCGTCCTCCTCCGAGCGATTATTCTCCTCGAGTACGATGTTCTCCTCAATCTCCTGCTTGATGCGTTGTTCAAGTTGCAACGTGGGCAACTCCAGCAACTTAATCATCTGAATTTGCTGTGGAGAGAGAGTCTGTAATTGATTTTGAATCTGACGTTGTGAAATAGCCATTGTTGTTGATATTAAGTTCCACTTCGACAGGTTCCTTCACGAGAGCCGAAGAACAGGTGAGCCTACTGGCGGGCACTCTTTGCGGTCTTGGCGATAGCCTCGGCCCAGAAGTGTGCCAACTTCTTTGCTCCCGACTCGTTGGGGTGGAGATAGAAAACTCCTGCTTTGCCATTCTCGGCGAACATAAATTTGCGATGCTTGGCCTGGAAGAAGTCGAAAGCATCGTTGTCGCCGAAGTATATGTCGTTATTCTTGCGAGCAAGGTCAATCAATACGTCAGTATAGCCGACCATACGCTTTTGGCCGGCAACCAGATACTGCGAGTTGTTGTGAGTGTTGGGGCTATACCAAATAGGGCGTTGCAATACGAAGATTGCACCTGGACACAACTCGCGAATACGTGAAATCATAGTCATCAGGTTGCTCTCATAATCCTCGTTCGATACCGGAGAACCATTCGGCCCAAAGTTGGCCGAATCGTTGGTTCCCAGCATAATCGAAAAGATAATAGGCTCATAGCTGATGGCCTGAATATCCTTAATAGCCTTCTCCACGCGCACGAAGTCGCGCTCCTGCGAGGGTAGAAAATCTACCGTCGTGGCGCCCGAACGACCGCAGTTGCGGAAGTTGATGTCAGTCGAGAGCATCTTGCCGACCATCTCGGCTGCCAGCACGGGTGGGGCAGTCTTGGTTTTGTCGGCGTGGAGTACACCCTCGGTGATGCTGTTGCCGATAAAAATCAGGTTGCAGGTGGTATCCTTGCGACCCTGCGCCACAGCACTGCTAAACGCAAAGGCAACAATCAACAGACATAACAATCTCTTCATAAAGCGTGGATTTTAGGTTTGTTAACAAATTAAAACTCAGCGTTGTTCGGTGTGCGGGGGAAGGGGATCACATCGCGGATGTTAGCCATACCCGTTACGAACAACAGCAAGCGCTCGAAGCCCAAGCCGAAGCCTGAGTGAGGTGCCGAACCCCAACGGCGTGTATCGAGATACCACCAGATGTCGGCCTCGTTCATTCCGAGCTCCTGCACTCTTGCAGAAAGCTTGCCATAGTCGGCCTCACGCTCCGAACCACCGATAATCTCGCCGATTTTGGGGAACAATACGTCCATTGCGCGTACTGTCTTGCCATCCTCGTTCTGCTTCATATAGAATGCCTTGATCTCCTTGGGGTAGTTAATCAAGATTACGGGACGCTTGAAGTGTTCCTCAACGAGGTAACGCTCGTGCTCCGACTGAAGGTCACAACCCCACTCGCAGGGGAACTCGAACTTGCGGCCAGAAGCCTTCAGGATGTTGATACCCTCGGTGTAGTCCAAGCGCACGAAATCGTTTGCAAGAACGAACTCCAGACGCTCGATAAGCTCCTTGTCCCACATCTTGTTCATAAACTCCAAATCCTCGCGGCAGTTCTCCAGCGCATATCGTATGAGGTACTTAAGGAAGTCCTCAGCCAGCTCCATATTGTCCTCCAACTCGTAGAACGCCATCTCGGGCTCAATCATCCAGAACTCGGCCAAGTGGCGGGGAGTGTTTGAATTCTCAGCACGGAATGTGGGGCCAAAGGTGTAGATACGACCGAGCGACAAAGCGCCGAGCTCACCCTCCAGCTGACCCGATACGGTGAGGTTACAAGGCTTGCCGAAGAAGTCCTGCGAGTAATCTACCTTGCCCTCCTCGGTGCGGGGAGGATTGGCAATGTCCAAAGTGGTTACGTTGAACATAGCACCTGCACCCTCGCAGTCAGAACCTGTGATAAGGGGAGTGTGGAGGTAGTAGAAGCCGTTATCATTGAAGTACTTGTGAATAGCATATGCCATAGCGTGACGGATGCGCAACACTGCACCAAAGGTGTTTGTGCGGGGACGCAAGTATGCGATGTCGCGCAAGAACTCAAGCGAGTGACCTTTCTTCTGCAAGGGGTAGGTCTCGGGATCGGCTGTGCCGTAGATTTCGATAGAAGAGGCCTGCACCTCTACTCCCTGACCCGATGCGGGCGACTCTACGAGCTTACCATCAACACGGATACAAGCACCTGTAGTGACCTGCTTGAGCTGATTCTCGTCGAATGAGGTCAAGTCGACCACAATCTGGATATTTCCTACGCACGAACCGTCGTTCAATGCAATGAATGCTACGTTTTTGTTACCGCGCTTGGTACGTACCCAACCCTTAACGGTTATGTCGGTACCCACAGCGCCCGATTTTAGAATCTCTGCAATTCTCAGCGTTTTCATATTATTGTTCTTTTGTTTGTTATTTTCCTGTGCTTAAACCCTCTCTGCAAAGAGGGGAGTTTATCAATCCACAAAGGTAGGGAATAATTTGCTATTTGTCAAAAAAAAAGTACCTTTGCAAACGGTACTTTGTACCGTCAAGCGTTAAATAATTACTTACGACTAACTTTTTGTACGCCGATTTATGAAAAAGTTTATTCTTCTGGGCTTATCCCTGATGACCATACTTAGCTCCGTAGCACAATCCTCACGCGTATTCCGCAGTGAGTTCCTGACCTATGATACGCGTGAAGATGCCACTGCCGATAGACGCTCACAGATAGCTCGTCACACCGTTTTCAAGCCTACGCTCTTTACCGAGGGCGCCGGACAGAAGCGCTACCTGCAGAATCTGGAGATCGATGGCACGATGAACGACTACAACCTCTTCCTGCACCTTGAAAATATCGGTGCGGCCTACACCCTGTTAATCAATAACGAGGTGGTAGCCGAGGTTGAGGATCCTATCACTCCGGCCGATTTTATGGTATCGTCGTACCTGCATCAGGGCCTTAATGAGGTTATCATCGCACTGCGCGAGAGTCTGACCCCGCAGTTGCATGAGGGTGTGAAGCCGATTGGTACAAAACTTTTCTACAATAGTTACTTCTTTGCACAGCGCCGTCTTGCGGTGTACGACTACTCGATTATCCTTGAGCCCGACAGCACCCGTCAGTTTGCGCAGTTGCAGTTGGATGTGGCCGTGATCAACGATTTCAACTTCGCTGAGACCATACAGGTGGGATTCGATATTTACAACCCCAAGGGCAAACTTATGGAGTTTAGTGTGAATGAGTTGGAGATCGAGGGCCGTTCGATTGACACCCTCACGTTCCACCCCTATATCTACCACGCCAACGAGTTCAAGTGGGGTAATGGTCAGCGTCCGCTCTATAGCGTTATGCTCTACATCAAGCGCAACGGTATGTTGTGGGAGTATATTCCGCTGAAGGTGGGCTTCGGCAAGACCGAGTACCGCGATGGCAAGTTCTATCGTTTCGATAAGGAGGTGCAACTCAAGAAGAGGGCTCACTTCAATGCCAAGGCCGACCGCGAGCAGACCCGTAAGGAGATCGAGCAGATGCGTCAAGGAGGTTATAACACCCTCTGCCCCGACTATCCGCAGCCCAAGTGGTTCTACGATTTGTGCGATGCGGCGGGTATGTTCGTAATCGATTGCGCCAACATCAACTCTCCCTCAAACAACGACAACCGTGCCGTGGGAGGTACGCCTGCTAATGACCCCGCGCTGGTGGATGAGTATGTCGAGCGTGTGAAGGCTATGTACTACCGTTCGCGTAACCACTCGTGCATTATCGGATTTGCGTTGAGCGGCACAAAGTCGGGTAATGGTTACAATATGTACAAGGCCTACGAGTGGCTTAAGTCGGTGGAGAGTCGTCTGCCCGTATTCTACGAGGGTGCCGAGGGCGAGTGGAACAGCGATAACTAATCCTTAAGCGGCGATGAATATTGAACTTATCGTAGTAGGCAAGACCGACTCGAAGGAGGTGGAGGCGCTGGTGGAGATGTATGCCAAGAGGGTGAATCGCTACTGCCGTTTCTCAATCACTACGCTTGCCGATGTGCGTAACACCCGCAATATGACCTCTGCACGACAAAAGCAGATGGAGGGTGAGGCTATACTCCGCTTAGTGGGCGATGGCGACTGCCTCACGCTGATGGATGAGCGAGGCGCACAATACACCTCGATGGAGTATGCCCAGTGGTTGCAGAAGCGTATGCTCAGCGGCGTGAAGCGTCTGGTGCTGGTTATCGGAGGCCCCTACGGCTTCTCGGAGGAGGTGTATGCCCGTGCCGACCAGAAGATTTCGCTCTCGAAGATGACCTTCTCGCATCAGATCGTAAGAGCGATCTTTGCCGAGCAATTGTATCGTGCATTTACAATCTTGAATAACGAACCATATCATCACGAATAACAGAATGAGAATCTTTCGTACAAATACTACTCTTACGGCGTGGCGCATAATCTTGCTTTATATTGTCTTGATGTTGTGCCGCGTGGTGTTTTATATCTACAACAACGCTTTGATAGGGCCCCTTCCCCGCGAGGAGTGGTGGAGTCTGTTTTGCGGCTCGCTTAAGTTCGATACGGTGTCGATACTCTATGCCAATGCCGTATTTATTCTACTCTCGATGGTGCCCCTGCACCTTAGGGAGAAGCGCTGGTGGCAGGCCGTTATGTATTGGTACTATGTGGTGGTAAATACCCTGCTTATCGTGGTGATAAATATGGCCGACGCGATCTACTTCCGCTATACGCAGAAGCGCTTCTCGGCCGACGAGATATTCTTTGCCGACAACGACAATTCGTTGCAGCTCATCTTCACCTTCGCCGCCGAGAACTGGCATATCGTGCTCTCGGGCGTGGCACTCATCGCCCTGCTCGTTGTGGGCTATCGTCGCAAGGCAAAGGTCGAAAATATGTTCGCTGGCGTGTGGTACTACGCCGTGGGTGTAGTGATGTTTGCGCTGAGTGTAGGCCTTGCCATCGGAGGCGTAAGAGGGGGCTTTACCAAGATGACACGCCCCATCACCATCTCAAACGCTACGCTCTACACCCCCGATAATGCCCGTGCTACGATGATCCTGAGCAACCCGTTCAGCATCCTACGCACCATATCGTCGAGCGGCAAGCTGCACTACGAAAAGTATTTCGACGAGGCCACCCTCTCGTCAATCTACTCGCCCGAGCATCGTCCTGCCGAGGGTACATCGGCTACGGAGCTTACGGGTCGTAACGTGGTGCTCTTTATTATGGAGAGCTTCTCGGCCGAGCACTCTTATCTGCTGCGTCCCGACCTCTACGAGGATGCCGAGCAGAAGGGTTACACACCCTTTATGGATTCGCTTATGCGCCAGAGCTACACATTCTATAATATGTACGCCAACGGCAAGCGCTCGATTCAGGCTCTGCCATCGGTGTGGAGCTCCATACCTTCGTATAAGTCGCCCTTTGTGCTTATGCCGCAGGCTATGGCTGAGACTCGCTGTCTGCCCGCCATCCTGAAGGATAAGGGCTACGAGACGATGTTCTTCTGCGGATCGGACCACGGCTCGATGGGCTTCGGCGCCTATGCCCGCCAGACGGGAATAGAGAATCTATACAGCCGTCAGGATTATGAGAAGGTACACGGTACCGACGACTTCGATGGCTATTGGGGTATCTGGGACGAGAAGTTCCTAAACTATATGGGTGAGGTGCTCTCCGAGCAGACCGAGCCCTTCTTCTCGACGATGTTTACCCTCACGTCGCACCATCCGTTTGTGGTGCCCGAGGAGTATGAGGGTAAGTATCCCAAGGGTCTTACGCCCAACCACCAGTGCGTGGGATATGTCGATGATGCATTTAGAAAATTCTTTGCTAAATACGAGAACGAGGAGTGGTTCCGCAATACAATCTTTGTCTTTGTGGCCGACCACGTATCGAGCGAGAAGATGACCGAGACGTTCCGTCGCTCGCCAGGCGATTATCATATTATGAGCTTTATCTACGCCCCCGATAGTTCGCTCTTTGGTGAGCACCATCAGGTGGTGTCGCAGATAGATATTATGCCTACTCTGCTCGGCCTTATGGGTAATAGCGAGCCATATTTCGCCTTTGGCCGCGATATTTTTAACGAGCATAGCGACCGTCCCTTTGCTATCAACTACGACAACAACGCCTTCCAGGCCATCACTGCTGAGCATCTGATTCGCTTTGACGAGAAGAGTATCACGGGCATCTATGCTATCGACGACATTATGCACGAGCATAACCTGCTGGGCGAGGTGTCGGTCGATGATGTTGAGCAGAAGCTCAAGGCGATGATTCAGAGCTACTACTCGCGCGTCGAGCAGAAGAATTATTTGATAGGCGATGCCCCCTCGGCGCCCGAGGCGGAGTAAATCGGCCCTGTGGCGGGGTCGTCGTCAGTGTGAAGAGACCTCTATATTATAAATATAAATAAAAAGGCTGCCCCGCGGGACAGCCTTTTCTTATTGTGTGGAAGATATTACATCTTATAGAACTCCTCCCAGCCCTTGCGCGGGGGTGTGTTGGTAAGCATAGCGTCGGCAAAGCGGTTGTTAACGATGCGCTTTGTCTCGCGGTCGAAGATAATCTTCTCGTTAAGACGCTGAGCCATAACACCCAAGCAGAATACCTGACACAGAGGACCGAACACCTCGAACGGCGAGTTTGCCTTCTCCTCGCCCATAACAGCCAAGAGGAAGTTCTCGTAGTGGTTTGACGGTGGTGTGGGAACCTCGGGCAGACGGCTTGCCATCTCGCGTGCCTTAGCCTCGGGGATGATCTGAGTGATAGCGCCGTGTGAGCCACGCTTGAAGATCAACTCGTCAGAGTACATAATCGTACCGGGGTTAATCTTAACGGCCGATGCTGCGGCAGCCTGACCGCCAATCGTGGGAACATCAGCACCCATCTTCGACTCGCCATAGCCCTCGGGGATGGGGGGATAGTTGCCAATACCGTCCCACCAAGTGATGTCCATAGCGGGCATATCGCCACGACGAGGGAACTTGAAGTTGATGGTTGACGACATCGGGAAGAAGTATGTATTCCAACCCTCGAACTTAACAGGTGTTACCTCGTAGGGCAGACCCAAGTTCAAGAACTGGTGGATGGTGTCGATAAGGTGAGCACCCCAGTCGCCCAATGCACCCATACCGAAGTCGTACCACGAACGCCAGTTGCCGGGGTGATACTTCTCGTTGAACTCATGGAACTGCTGTGTGGTGTGCCACAAATCCCAATCCATACCATCGGGAATGGGCTGTGCCTGCGGGAAGCGGTCGATATTCACATCGTAGCCGTGCCAACGACGTGAGTTGTTCATATGAGCATCGACGTGTGTTACGTTCTTGATGATGCCAGCCTCGGTCCACGCCTTGAACTGGTAGTAGTTGGCATCAGAGTGACCCTGGTTACCACCCTGTGTTACAAGGTGAGGATTGCGCTTGGCAGCCTCGATCATAAGTTCGCACTCGTAGAATGTGCGACCCATAGGTTTCTCAACGTATACGTGCTTGCCCTGATTCAGAGCCAACATCACGCAGGGGAAGTGTGAGAAGTCGGGAGTCTCAACCACTACGGCCTCGAACTTTGAGCCCATCTCGTCGAACATCTTACGGAAGTCGGTGTATACCTTTGCCTTGGGATGTGCTGCGATAGACTCCTGGCAACCCTTCGACTTGAGGTCGACGTCGCACATAGCTACGATGTTGGCCATGCCTGTCTTCTCGAACTCGCGCATTACCTCGCGACCACGGTTAGCCATACCTACCCATGCGATGTTTACCTTACCCAATTTAGCAAAACGCTTCTTTTTATCCTCAGCTTGCTGCTGAGCCGAAGGAGCCGCCGATGTCGATGACAGACCGCCCATCATTACGCCTGCTGCAGCCAATCCTGACTTCTTCAGGAAGTCGCCGCGTGAAATTTTGTCGCTCATAAAAGTATATTTTATTTAGTTGTTTTATTGTGTAGTAATGATACGGATTTAAAGTTAGTAATAATTTTCCAATTCTTCCTCCTTTTTGTCTTAAAATCTTATTTTTTACGATTGCTATGCTCTTTTTTTGTAGATATTGTCTGCAGAAAAATGCAGTTGAAAATTTGTAGTAATAAAAATTATGGTTAACTTTGTTACACGCAGTCATTTGAAAAATGATATATGGATTTCACGTCGCAACCTCTTGTGTTAGGGGTTGATTTTCAGGATACTATATCCGTGGCGTTGAAATAAACTTGCTATTTTGATACCGCTTCGGCGGATTGTTTAGGGGTGAAATACTTTTTTGCGAATTATTAACCATTAAATTTTAATGCGTATGAAGAAATTGATTTTGGCAGCTGTATTCTGTATGTTGGCTGCAACCACATTTGCACAGAGCAATGGTTTAGGTTTTCGTGTTGGTAGCGGTGCTGAGCTGCAGTATGAGCGTTATTTCGGTTCGGGCGATGTGTTGAAGGTTAATGCTGGTCTCTTTGATTTCGACGGTAACTTCTTCGGTACCGTAGTCTACGATTGGGAGTGCTTCAACTGGGGTAACTGGACTCCTAATGCTGGCGATTGGTTCTTGCAGGCCGGTGTCGGTGGTGCTGTTGGTATCTGGCAGGACAACTTCAATCTTGGCGTAGCTGGTGACGTGGCATTTGGTATTCACTTCACAGGTGCTCCAATCACACTGGCGGTCGATTATCGTCCAACAGTATTCCTCTTCAACGATAGCTTGGGAGACGGATTTGGAAGCTTCGGTTTGAGTTGTACGTTCCGTTTCTAATGGAACTTGTCATAAACAAAAAAGAGGTCGAAAGGCCTCTTTTTTTGTTTTGTTGATGTTGTTGCAGATTAGTTTGGGGAGTGTGTAGTTTTTTGCGTTTGTTTTGCGACAAATGTAGTGCTTGAATGAAAAACAGCAGCAAATATTTGCACAGAATGATTTTATGCCTACTCCGGTTATCGCTTTCCGACAAATGTGGGTGAAGGGAGTTTAAAATTTATGAATTACCCAAGCTTGCACGGTGCCGCGGCATGGTCTTTTTTAATATAAAGTTTCCGGTTACTCTGCAAAGTGCCTATTGTAGGTATAAGAAGAAAGTATGAAAAAATAGGTAGTTTGTTTTGCAAAGTAGTAAAATGTTTATATATTTGCATTAGCAAACTCAACTAAACAAACTCAGAATAACTCAACAATTACAATTTTATTCAACTATGAAACAATTATCTTTATTTGCTTTTGTCGCAACTTTGCTCTTTGCCGCTTGCGTAGTGCGAGCGGCCGAGAGCCCTGCGATGGATCGCACCTTCTACACAGAACAACAACAAAAGATGTTACGCGGAAGCGTCGTTGACGAGTCGGGTAACTACATCAGTTACGTAACCGTTGTGGCTATGCAGGATGGTCGTCAGGTTACGGGCGCATCGTCCAATACGCAGGGCGTCTTCTCTTTCTCTCTTGCCAATGGAACATACACCGTTATGGTGGAGTGCGTGGGCTACGAAACTTTCGAGCGCGAGGTCACTATGCCCGAGGGTGCCGATATGGGAGTTATTACCCTGAAAGAGTCTTCGACCGAGATTGATGATGTGATTGTCAAGGCACAGATGATTCGTCGCGAGGCCGACCGCTTCGTGGTCGATGTGGCTAACTCGGCTTCCGCCATCGGCAAGGATGGCGTGGAACTACTGCGTCAGTCGCCCGGCGTGTGGGTTAAGGACGATGATATTTCGATCAATGGCTCATCGGGCACGAAGGTCTTTATCAACGGCCG
The DNA here is from genome assembly GCA_045630065.1 of Alistipes sp. Lineage (GTDB taxonomy): Bacteria > Bacteroidota > Bacteroidia > Bacteroidales > Rikenellaceae > Alistipes. Next base: position 16,581 of record JAZQSN010000072.1, on the reverse strand, counting down.
CGAGATCAAGCTATCGGGTAAGGATTTGGTCAATTATGTCAAGGCTCTGCGTGCCGAGGATATCGCTAAGATCGAGGTCGTGCCGCAGACGGGTGCCGACTACGATGCCGACTCTACGGGCGGCGTGCTACTTATCACCCTGCGTCGCCGATTGGATAATGGTGTGATGGGTTCTGTTACGATGCAGACCGTGCACGGCGAGTGGACGGAGGACTACAATCCTTCGGCCTCGATCAATGCCCACGTAGGTAAGTTTGATATATCGGCCTCGGGATGGTACTACAATTACGATATGGATCTGAAAGCAACCGAGCATACCATCTATACGGGAATGGACACAGAAATAGATGCTAACTCTGATATAATCCCCACGGGGGCCAATAGTGGTGCCAGCCTCTCGGCAGTAGCAGAACTCTCGCCCCGACACAGCATTGGTCTCTCGCTTGATTACACTGGCAATAGTACGAATAACGTTACCGAGTCTGTAACGAATTATCGTGCAGGCCTTGATGAGAGTCTTTTGACGAGTACATACACCGGCTACGACCGCTTTTACCGTTATGCCGCCACGCTGAACTACATCTTCAAGACCGACACGCTCGGCTCAAACCTGAAGGTCATTGCCGACTATAACCAGAGCGATCCCCACTCGGGCAATGACAACCGTACCGTCATCACCGAGGGTAGCAGCCTGATTGACTCGCTCTACCGCGATCGCAGTAACTCAACATTCCGCATTGCCACTGCACAGCTCGCTCGTGAGCGTTACCTCTCTTCCCGATGGAAGCTGAGTTACGGTGCGAAATATACCTACAACGAGATTAACAGTGCGATGCAGTATCGCTACCTGTACGATGGAGCGTGGGTGCCCTCGACGGTGGATGACTACGACATCACCTACACCGAGAATATCAGTGCGGCCTATGTTACTGCTTCGATGAACTATGGTCGCTGGAGTGCCGTTGTGGGTCTGCGAGGCGAGTACACTTACGCACAGGGTAAGGGCTCGGATGTGGAGCAGAACTACTTCTCGCTCTTCCCCAATGCCAACTTCTCATATGCACTCGACAAGACGGGTAAGCACTCTTTGGTGGCACAGTATTCGCGTACCATTACACGCCCCTCGTTCTGGAATCTTACTCCGCGTCGATTGCAGGTTACCGATTACACAATACAGACGGGCAACCCCGAACTCGATCCACAGTTTGTCGATCAGGTTACGCTGACGGCAGTGGTAGGGTATAAGTATAGCCTGACGGCAGGTGTGCAGTTTATGCACGATGCCATCCAGCAGATGGTTATAAACGATGCAGAGGATCCGCGAATAATGAATCTTACGATGGATAATTTGCCGACGATGAATCAGTATTTTGCTATGCTGAATCTTCCCTTCACCCTCACCAAGTGGTGGGATTGGAACACCTCACTCACGGGCCTTCTCCTTGCACAGCGCATCACGGCAGCCAGCCCCATTGAGCATAATAGCGTCTTGCAAGGACAGACCACGATGACCTTCAAGCTTCCCAAGAAGTTCTTCATCGATCTATATTATAGCGGAATGACGGGTGTTAAGATGGCAAATATGGACATTCTTGCCAACCACAGTATGACTCTCACGCTGAAGAAGCAGATCAAGGATTCGTGGATCTTGCAGTGTGGCCTGAAGAATATCATTCGCCAGGGTCAGCGCCTCGCTTCCGATGGAGAGGGCTTCCGCCGCGAGATGGAGACTTTCGGTCAGAATCAGGAATTTGCTGTTAGTTTTGCCGTAACGTGGAACTTCAAGAGTGGTAAGCAGTTCCGGGCAAAGAGCGTCGAGAAGAACGATACTTCACGAATGTAAAGCGTACAACTCAACTATTACCATAAGCACTTACTGTTGAGAGAGGGTGTCGCACGTTTGTTGCGCGCCCTCTTTTTTTATATTATCCCTTCTGCGCGTAGCATCTTTTCATAAGCTTCGGCTTTGCGCTCCAGCGACATGGGGTAGGCTCGTGACGAGGAGGGCATACGCCAGAAATGGAGTGTGCGTCCGCCAATTACAATCTCTACGCTCTCACCCACTTTGGGCTTTGCGCAGGCAAACTGCTCGACGATGGTGTCGGTAGCCTTCTCGCCCGTGGTTATGATGGCCTGGCAGTGGGGCAGAGTGTCCAGAAGAGCCTTGATATCGGTGGGGCGAACAACCTCTAAGAATTTGTCCGAGGCGTTGTCACGCAGACGGCGCACCTCGCAGGCGGTGTCATATAAGGCAATGCCATGCTCGTGGCAGAACGATACGATGCGCTCATGATCGAAGCGTTTTTCGCCCTTTATCTCGAAGTGGTGTTTATCCCCGAAGAATATATGTCCCCATATGCGCCACATATCGTTTATCCAGTTGGGATAGAAGAACTCCATCGACCACCGCTCACGCTTGGGCGGGAAGCTGCCGAGCATAAGCAATCGTGCCCCCTCGGGCAGAAAGGGCGTTAATGGGTGGCTCTCGGTGGGGATATTCATCTTATATAGCCTCTTTAAGTGCGTGGAAGTAGAGCAGTGCCTCGTCGCGCGACATGTAGCGAGATAGATTCTCTTCGCCCTTACTCTGCTTATATAATACCACCTCGGGATGATACTGCACACCCAAGACAAATCGTGCGTCGGTGCGCTCCAGAGCCTCTACAATCTCCACTCCGTCGGCTATGGTTGTTGCCGTTACGATGGCGTTGGTGCCTTCGAGCGACCCGATGGCCTGATGGTGCCACGAAGGGCATTTGTCTATCGTGAGCGTGCCTACTGCCTTATGCAGCAGAGAGTTTTCTGCTGTGACGGTGACATTGTGGCTAACATAATCCTGCTCGGCGTCGGGGTTTGACTTATCGTAACGGTGTGTGTGGCTATACGTTGCACCTTGCTGAGTATAGTAGGTTGGTATATCCTGAATCAGTTCAGCACCCGACACCACGGCCAGCATTTGTGCTGCGCGACAGATGCAGAGTGTGGGAATATCGTTTTCGATGCAGTATTCCAAAAGCAGATAGTCACTCACGTCACGTGTGGGGTTGTAGTCGCGCTCGGCCTCAATGCCGTGCCACGGCTGGGGATTGCGAAAGAGTGTGGGGCTAATATCCTCACCGCCCGTCATTACCACAGCATCAATGCCATGCATCACTTCACGGGCATTGGAGTGGGCGTGTGAACCGCTCTTTACGCGTTCGGCATCGGCAAGGAGTAGAAAATCGAGCGAGTCAATATGCTTGGGATCAACTTTTAGGTCGGTGTAGTTCAATGCCGATGACTGCACCTGCCCGAGCAGCACGGGGCGAGCTCCGATGGCCTCAAGGGCGAGGTATGTACCCATGTATGAACTACCCGTAAGTCCCTCGCGCCAAGCGATGCCTATCACGGGTCTGTTATCCACTGTGCAACCGCTGATGGCCATAAAGCCGATCAGGAGTATGCTTAATATGTATCTCTTCATAAATTTATAGTGTTGTGAAAATAACCTCCTCGCCATCGCGAGCTGCGCGCAGGGGGCGTGGCAAGGTGGCATCCAGTTCAGCCTGCGTGCCATGTAGCGTGCGTGCCATATGCGTAAGGTATACGGCCTGACCCTCGGCAGGGGTATAGCGTTTGGTCTTCTCTAATATGCGTACTATGCGCTCGACGCCCGCCACACTGGTGTGGGTGTAGGAGCGGAAATCATCGTCGTAGCCAATACCCATCGTGGCCTCCATAATAAGTGCGGTGATGGGTTTGCCTGCAGCATCGTGGGCATCGATACCCGCTAGACGTGCCGCAACGGCAGGAATACCGCCCGTGTCGGTGGCATAGATAAGTCGCACACCCTGCTTCTCGATAAGATACATAAGCGTCTGCTCGAACATATAGCCAGTAGCGTGGCTGGCGGGCAGCGGTGTAATCTCAATCTCGCCTAGCATCACCTTTTGACCTACATACACAGGAATAATCTCGGGCATAGCCATTTGCAACTCCTTAGCTGCCCGCTGGAAATCGGTCTTGGCAATGTCGTACCACGTCTGACTTAGGAATATTCGCTTGATACCTGCTCGCAGAGCCGAGGTGGGGTGGTAGTGATCGCCATGCGAGTGGGTGTAGAAGATTGTGTTGGGGTGTGATGACGAGGGAATCATCTCCAGATTCTCGGCCGTGAGGTCGATGAAGATTTTGTCGTCCATCAGTATGCTCGACAGGCGACGGTGCTCGCCTCGCTCATCCTTGCCCTTCCAGTCGGCGGCACCTGTGCCCAAGAAGCGCACTTTGAGACCGTTGCTTGTAGGTGTAGGGGAGTCGAAGATTGAGGCGTGAGCCCCATTCGTGCCTACGGCAAGCATCGAAGCGGCTGTTGTCTTAAGGAATGTCTTTCTATTCATTATCGGGGCAGTTTAATTTATATACGTTTGTTATCTTCTGCTTGAAGCCACTTGTGCGGTAGAGGGCGTTGGCGGCCTCACGTTGAGGGTTAGAGGTGAGCATTAGTGTGCAGGGTGAGAGAGTCTCTTCGCAGTAATGTATGGCGTGGCTAATAAGTGCTCGGCCAAAGCCACGTGAGCGGTAAGTAATATCTACCACCACATCTTCAACCCATGCCTTGCGGCCAGTAGGGGAGAGGTATGTTCCCACGGTAAGCATACCAACCACCTCGTCCTGCTCGCGCATAATAAATAGATGTGAGGCGTTATTGGCAATCAAGGCCCGCAACTCCTCCTCGCCAAATATTATGGGCTGCTGCGTAAGTTGGCTGAGTAGCGAATGTATCGGGGCGATGAGTTGCTCATCGTAGTGGGTAACTTGCTCAATCATTGTTATAGTTTTGTTTCTGATGTGTGAAATTAATATATTTTTCGTTAAAAATACCTGCGATATCGATTTTTTAAGCGAATTTGCAATTTATATGTTATAAAAGAGGGGATGTGGCCGTATATCAATAGTATAGGAGAATACCTGCAAGAGCTATATTTTGGTCTATATGTGCATTTGCGTGGAGCGCTTATACTTTTGGTTTAATTATATGTACAAACGTGTCATATGGATAGGATGCGATTTTATATATTTGCATCTCCAAAAAGGGGGAAAGTTCGATTTTGGTCATTTTGGATAAAAAATGCGCATAAAACTCGAAAACTTAAAAACTTTTTTTGTTTTTCAGTTTTCTGTCGTTATATTTGCATCATAAAATAGTGGTGTAAAAGTATGACACAAAAAGAAAAAGTAGTAGTGCACGTTGCCGAAGTGATTCAGACGCTGGGTGTTAAGTCAGTTCGTATGGACGATGTGGCCTCATCACTCGGAATGTCGAAACGTACGCTATATGAAATGTTTGGCGATAAGGATGACCTGCTCTTTGAGAGTATTAAATATATCACGGAGGCTCGCCCTCGTGAGCTACTTGCGCAGATTGGTCCTTGCGAAAATTCGCTTGAGATGCTCTTTAAATGTAGTCGTGCAATGCTTGATGGTGGTGCCGTGTCAGATATAGAGAGGCGTATGGCCTTGAACCTTAAGAAGTTCTATCCTGAGATTTCGGAAAAGGTGATGCACTACCACTCGGAGGTGGCGATGAATGCTCTGCAGGGGATTTTGGATAAAGCCTGCAAAGAGGGATATATTGAGCCCAATATTGATATAGAGTTGATGGTCCGCCTGCTGTTTAGTGTTGTAACCGCAGCCGTGTATGAGAACTCGCTGGTAATTCCACCTGAGGTATCGCGTGAGGAGGCGTATGGCGCTTTGGTGGTAAACTTTTTCCGAGGTATCTCGACGCACAAGGGAATTGATGTGATTGACGCATATCTGGCCAAGCAACCACGTCCTATGACACTCGAGGAGCGTCGCGCAGCAAAACAGAATAAAGAATAAAAATAGATAACTTAATTATTACTAAAATTTAATTGTATGAAACTGAAGAATCTCTTTTTTACACTCGTAACGCTTGGGTGCGCTACAGTGGTGCCTGCAATGGCACAGGAGACAGGAGGAGCTACACAGTCCACGTTGATGCTTACGCTCGACGATGCATTGAAGATTGCCCTAAGCGAGAGTCCTACGGTTCAGATTGCCGACCAGACTATCGAAGCTAAGAAGTACGCCAAGAAGGGTACTTACGCAGCGTTGTGGCCCGAGATTTCGGCCTCAGCGTCATATCAGCGCTATATCGCTAAGCCCTCGTTCCACATTATGGGACAGACCGTTAAGATGGGTACTACCAATACTATGACTGGCGGATTTTCGGCAGCAATGTCATTGATTAACGCACAGTTGTGGAAGTCGCTCAAGTTCCCGGCGATGGATGTCGAATTGGCCGTTGAGCAGGCTCGTTCGTCGCGCATCGATATGATCGAGCAGGTGTCGAAAGCTTTCTATCAGGTGCTGTTGGCAAAGGACTCATACGAGGTGTATAAGCGCGTATACGATAATGCTGTAACCAACCATAAGATTGTCGAGAAGCGTTACTCTGTAGGTCAGGTGTCGGAGTATGACTTCATTCAGTCGCAGGTGAGCGTGGCAAATGCCGAGCCCAACGTATTCAGCGCCGAGAACTCTATTATGCTTGCTCTCTGGCAGCTCAAGGCGTTGCTTGGTCTTGATTTGGAGCGTCCTATCGACTGCGTGGGCACATTGGCTAGCTATGAGGATAGTCTCACATCGCAGATTGATACACAGAACTCATTGATTAACAATAGTACAATGAAGCAGTTGGATATTCAGGAGCGTATGCTTATGCAGAATCTCAAGATTCAGCGTGCAGCTAACCTCCCCTCATTGGCCGGTACGATTAACTACCAGTGGACTGCGATGGACGAGACAATGAAGATTTCAAACTTTAAATGGATGGGCTCTTCTACTGCTGCCTTCAGCCTTAACGTCCCCATCTTCTCGGGTGGCAAGCGTCGTGCGGCTATCAACCAGTCGAAGATTGATATCACAAAGTTGCAGTTGCAGCGCGAGGATACCGAGCGTCAGTTGCGTACAGCCGCTATGTCGTACTACAGCAATATGCAGACCAGCCTGAAGCAGTATCACGCCCTGTCGCAGACCATCTCGCAGGCTAAGCGCGGATACGAAATTGCCGTTAAGCGTTATGAGGTTGGTAGCGGTACGTTGGTCGAGATCGATAACTCGCAGTTGGCATATACCCAGGCTGAGTTGTCACGCTCAAACGCTATCTATAACTATTTGATTAATCAGGTGTCGTTGGAGAAGCTCTCGGGTGACACTTACACAAACAATTCAGAGGAAAACTAAAAACAGACACGAATATGAAAATGAATGTAATCTTGAGAACATTGCTCATTGGCGGTGTTTATGTAGCAAGCGTTGCTTGCCAGTCGAAGCAGGCTGCCACTACGACCACTCAGGTCGAGGAGAAGCCTAAGGTAACTACCGAGATTGTACATCTGCAGAATGTTGAGCAGCAGAGCACCTTTACAGGTAATGTCGAGGGTTTTGCGGTAAATAATATCACACCTCAGCAGGCACGCCGTATTTCGCGTCTGTTGGTAGATGTAGGCGATCACGTACACGCAGGCCAGCGCCTGGCTGAGATGGATAACTCGGCTCTTGCTCAGGCAAAGGCTCAGTACGAGAACAATAAGGCAAACTTCGAGCGTTCTGACGAGCTCTATAAGTTCGGTGGCGAGTCGAAGGCTAATTGGGAGGCCGTAAAAACCGCTTATGAGGTGTCAAAGTCGACATACGAGAATATGTTGGAGAACACAACTTTGGTTTCGCCCATTTCTGGCGTTGTTACCGCTCGTAACTACGACAATGGCGATATGGTTGGTGGTCAGCCCATCTTCGTTGTGCAGAAGATTAACCCCGTGAAGGTGTTTATCAATGTTTCGGAGTCGCTCTACTCATACATCAAGAAGGATATGAGCGTCGATGTTGAGTTTGATGCTCTTCCCGAGAAGAAGTTCGTGGGTAAGGTGTCACGTATTACTCCCTCAATCGACACTCAGACTCGCACCTTCGAGGTTGAGCTTACTGTTGCCAACGCCAAGGAGGAGATTAAGCCGGGTATGTATGCTCGCGTAACAATGAACTACGGCGCACGCAAGAATGTGGTTGTGCCCGATCGTGCTATTGTGAAGATGATGGGTTCGGGTGACCGCTTCATCTATGTATTGAAGGCCGACGGCAATGTATCATACCAGAAGGTTGAGCTTGGTCGCCGTATGAACGACAAGTTCGAGGTATTGAGTGGTGTTGCTGATGGTGACGAGGTAGTAGTTTCAGGTCAGTCAGCTCTTAAGAATGGTATCGCTGTTGAGCGCGTAAATTAGTCCGTAGTAAAACGAGTAAAAAAGTCAAACGATGAATATATATAAGACATCGGTCAATAACCCCATAACCTCGATTATTGTCTTCGTGGCAGTAGCCATTATGGGTATATTCTCGCTGTCGCGATTGGGTATTGACCTGTTTCCCGATATCGAGTCTAATATGTTGATGGTCATGACCTCATATCCCGGTGCTAGTGCCGAGGATATTGAGAACAACGTGACACGTCCTCTAGAGAACGTGCTCAATGGTGTGGACCATCTCGATAACATCACTTCGCAGTCGAAGGAGAATATGTCAGTGGTAACTCTCGAGTTTGAGTATGGTTACGACCTGGACATCCTGGCCAACGACGTGCGTGATAAGCTGGATATGCTCTCAACGCTGCCCGATGGCGTGAGTCAGCCTATCATCTTCAAGTTCTCTTCTGATATGATCCCCGTTCTGATGCTCGGTGTAACTGCAGAGGAGAGTATGTCGGGACTCTACAAGATTCTCGACGACCAGATTGCAACACCCCTGGCGCGTGTTAGCGGTGTGGGTACAATCTCTATCGCGGGTATCCCCGAGCGTGAGATTCAGGTATATTGCGACCCCAACAAGCTGGAAGCTTACGGCCTTTCGATTGAGGTTATCTCTAACGCTATCGCAGCCGTAAACCGCAACACTCCTGCTGGTTCGTTCGACGTAGGTTCTAACGCTTATTCTTTGCGTGTGGACCACGAGTTTGAGGATCCCAGCGAGATGTATGACCTTGTGATCGGTTATAGCAATGGTGCCCCCATCCTTTTGCGTGAGGTGGCTACGATCAAGGATACCGTTCAGGAGCGTATTCAGGAGACCTATAACAATGGTGAGCAGGGTGGTATGATCATCGTGCAGAAGAAGTCGGGTGCTAATGCCGTGGCTATTTCGCGCGAGGTTAAGGCATACATCGAAGAGTTGAAGGAGACGCTTCCTGCCGATGTGGAGCTCTTCACCATTATGGATACATCTGATAACATCGTATCTACCGTGAAGTCGTTGCGCGACACCATCATCACCACCTTCCTTTTGGTGATGCTCGTAGTGTTCCTCTTCCTGGGTCGCTGGCGTGCAACCTTCATCGTAATCTTTACGATTCCTATTTCGTTGCTTGCTGCCGTTATCTATATCTTGGCTACGGGCGAGACTCTGAATATCATCACTATGTCGTCGCTCTCAATCGCTATCGGTATGGTTGTGGATAATGCTATCGTAGTATTGGAGAATATCACTACTCATATCGACCGAGGCGCGAAGCCCAAGCAGGCGGCAATCTTTGCAACCAAGGAGGTGGGTATCTCAGTTATTGGTGGTACACTTACTACAATTGCCGTATTCTTGCCCCTTACTATGGTGACAGGTATGGCGGGTGTGCTCTTCAACTCAATGGGTTGGATGGTAACCATCACACTTACCGTGTCAACCATCGCGGCGATTACCTTTACCCCTGTACTTTGCTCTATGATGATGAAGAAGAGCCCGAAGAAGGCGTGGTTCCAGCACCATATTGACAACGTGATGGAGCGCTTCAACCACTTCTATGGTGGTATCCTCGCGTGGTGTGTAACACACCGTAAGACTATCATCATCGGTTCGTTGGCACTCTTTGCTGGCGTGTTGGGTGGTTTGTACCCCTTCATCAAGTCGGAGTTCTTCCCCGCACAGGATAATGCATCACTCTCTGTATCTATTCAGCTCCCCGCAGGTACACGTCAGGAGATTACACGCGACCTCTCGCTTGAGATCTCGGATCGTTTCCGCAAAGCATTCCCCGAGGAGTTGGAGATGGTGAGTGTTCGTGAGGGTCAGGCCGATACCGACAATATCTTTGGTGCAATGTCTGAGAATGGTACACACATTATCTCTATGAACCTGCGCTTTGTTGAGAAGACCGAGCGCGAGAAGGGCCTTACCGAGATTGCCGATGAGATGCGTGCTATTTTGGATGAGTACACCGAGATTCGTACCTTTAACGTAACAACTGGTGCCGGCTCGATGGGTGGTGCAAGTTCAGTAGATATTGAGCTCTATGGTTACGACTTCGATACTTCGGATGCCTTGGCTGAGCAGGTGGCAAACATTATGCGTAATGTAGAGGGCTTTACCGAGGTTACCATCTCGCGTAACGAGTATACTCCCGAGTACCACGTTGATTTCGATCTGGAGAAGTTGGCTCGTAGCGGTCTGGATGTAACGACAGCTTCAATGTACTTGCGTAACCGTATCAATGGTTCGGTATCGTCATACTATCGTGAGGATGGTGACGAGTATGATATTCGTGTGCGTTATGACAAGAAGTTCCGTGAGTCAATCGAGGATATTGAGAATATCACCATCTACAACCAGATGGGTCAGGGCGTGAAGATTCGCGATATCGGTACCGTAAAGGAGGCCTCTACACCTCCTACCATTACACGTAAGAACCGTGACCGTTATGTAACCATTTCGGGTATCGTAGGTACAGGCTATACGCTCAGTGATATGGTTATGCAGGTTCAGACCGAGTTGGATAAGATTAATATGCCCGCAGGTTTCTCTTGGCTCGTGGGTGGATCATATGAGGATATGCAGGAGACATTTACCGATATGGCATTGCTTATGGTGCTGATGGTTATCCTGGTATTCGTGATTATGGCTTCACAGTTTGAGTCATTGACCTATCCCTTCGTTATTATGTTCTCACTGCCCTTTGCGGTGTTGGGTGTTGCTATCGGTCTGGCAGTTACGGGTACACCTCTTAACATTATGTCAGTGCTTGGTGTGTTGATGCTTATCGGTATTGTGGTGAATAACGGTATCGTGCTGGTGGATTACACTATCCTCTGCCGTGAGCGAGGTATGAATATCATCGATGCTGTGGTTACAGCCGGTAAGAGCCGTCTGCGTCCTATCTTGATGACTACTACCACTACAGTGCTCGGTATGATCCCTATGGCAGTAGGTAATGGCGTAGGTGCCGAGATGTGGAACTCACTGGGTATGTCAGTGGCATGGGGTCTTGCATTCTCTACATTGATTACGCTGATTCTTATCCCTACGCTCTTTGCAGCATTCGCTGTTCGTGGTGAGAAGCGCCGCGCAAAGATGGCATTGAAGCAGGCTAATAACTAAAAATGAATGTAACTATGAAAGCAGTATTTTTATCGTGTAACCAGTCTATGTATGAGGCTGTTATGGATATAATGAAAGATATGGGCATCCGTGGTTTCACTGGCTGGGAGGAGCTTATGGGTTGTGGCTCTAATGATGGTGAGCCTCACTTGGGTTCGCACGCTTGGCCTACGATGAACTCGGCACTTATCTCTGTGATGGAGGATGATGTGGCTGCGGCGTTCCTTGCCCGTATGAAGCAACTCGATCAGGAGAACGACCAGCAGGGTCTTCGTGCCTTCGCTTGGCCCGTTACCGATATGATATAATAGATTATCGCTCATTGAAAAAAACTGTCCGATAATTTTTATTGGACAGTTTTTTTTCTTAATTTTGAGAAAGGAAGCATATAATTTGCTCTAATCGTTATAAGCTGATACTAACCTATAAAACACATAGAATATGAAAAGACTTATTTTTGCAGCGTTGTTTTGCCTTGCAGCAGTATGCGGCGTGCAGGCACAGGAGAATCCTATGAAGTACAACGGCCTGGTGATGGAGTATAAGGGCGACGATGCTCAGGCAAAGGCTGTAGTTGATGCCTTGCAGTCGGTATTGCCCGATGTGGAGAAGGCTTTTGGCTGGCAGGCTGGTCGCGAGACTATCTCTATAGACTACAGCGGTACGGTAACTTTCACCTCTGGCGAGAAGAAGACTACAGGTCAGATTTTTGCATTCGATCAGGGTACCGACTCTATGAGCCTTGGCGCATCAATGGAGATTGCAGGCAAGAGCTATGACCTGAATGTCGATATCGTTGCTCACGAGGATATGAAGGGTGCTAACCTTATCTTCAACAATCAGGAGGTTATCAATGTGGTATCACAGGTTGTTCCTAACGCAGATCAGAACGATGCCTTGATGAAGGTATATGGCGCTGTTTCGATGTATCCCGATATTAAGATCGGTATGAAGATTGCTATCGACCTGGCATCGATGATGCAATAGCGGAGATATTTAATGTAATGGCGGCTGCAACGTAAGGTTGTAGCCGTTTTTGTTTGTGTGCGGGTGGATAGTTGGTTTGTGCTGGAAATAATGATATTCCAATTTAGAAAAAAAATTGTATTTTTGTAATGTAGTAACCTTGCTGAAGATTGTCATAACCATATAGCACTATGAGAACCCTATTAATTGCATTGATTTGCGTAATTATACCCTGCCACATCTGGGTTCAGGATATGTTGGGCGAAGGTGCTATAATCGACAAGGGCAACAATTTAGACGAAAATACGCAGGCTCTCGAAGATGTTGCGGCGGCAGGTGCGGCAGATCCTGTTAAACGCAAGGTTGATAGGATTGTATTTGATGCACAGACGATTGCAGCCGACAACCTAAATCTCTATGACATATTATTGGCAACACCGAGCGTTGTGGCGACCGAGGAGGATATTAGCATCGCGGGCAAAGGTCGTGCTCTGGTTTTGATCGACGACAATGAGAGCCGACTGTCGGGCAAAGAGCTGATTACCACGCTGAAAAGCTACAACAGCAAGGATATTGACAAGATCGAGGTGATAACCACACCCCCATTAAAATATGACGTAGAGGGGAGCGCGGGAGTGATCAACATTCGGCTAAAACGCCGAGTTGGAGAGTACTTGGGCGGAAGCATCTACGATGCGCAATCGTTATCGAAATATAACCTTAACGAATACTCGGCGGTGCTGAACTACAAAAAGGGAAAGGTCTTGGCAAACTTCACTCTCGCCGGCCGAGTGGGTGAGCGCGGAGAGGAGAAGATATACAAAAGACACTTTCCGAAATACTATTGGGAGAGCCGTAATCAGCAGATAACCAACAGCCTGTACGTTACGCCCAAATTGAGTCTTGACGTGGAGCTGCCGAGGAATTATTCGATAGGGATGATTCTGAGCTATCTCTATGTAAAACCCGACTATTATAATAAAAACCAGACGGTTGCGAGCAACAGCAACGCTCCGTTCGAGGCCATCAATGGAGAGACTAACTATGACATCGATATAGATCATTACGATGCCAATTTTCACGTTGAGAAGCGGTTGGATTCATCGGGTAAGAGGATTACCTTCGATGCGGATGTTTTTGGGCGCGAGAGTACGATTATCTCTACTCACGAATCGGACACTTGGCTTAATTATTACAGCCCGCAGGCACGCGATATTACGAATTACTCAACCCGCTTGGATGCCTACCTCCCATACGAGAGGGTGGTTCTAAATGTTGGGGCAAAGTATTCAGGCTCACAAATCGTACTGGATTACCCGGATAATAATCCAGAGAGTACGGTCGATGATGATATGAGGTACAGGGAGCACGTCGCGGCTCTGTACGGAGATGCCAACTTCGATCTGTCGCCGAAATTCAAGCTCAAATTAGGGCTTCGCTTGGAGTACACAAATTCCGAGGCAAATTCGTATATGACCGAGGAGTACAAGAAGAGAGATTATCTCGGATTGTTTCCTACGGCAAATTTGGGTTATGCGCCATCCGATAAGCATACACACTCCTTGACGCTTGCAAGGAGATTAAATCGCCCCTCATTTTCAAACTTGATTCCTAATCTTAGATGGGAATATGAGTATGCGCAATCGGTCGGAAATGCCTGTCTGGACCCTGCATATTCCTATGTCGCGTCGTATGGCTATACCTATAAGAACAATCTTTCGTTCGAACTCTCATATCAATACTCCGACGATGTATTTGGCGAGAAGATGACAATGAATCCCCAAACACATACGACCATATACAAATGGATGAATTTTAAGCAGGAGCACGTCGTAATGGCGAGTAACAGCTACACGTTCAACAAGTGGCGCTGGCTTCAGAGCCATCTGCAGCAGGGGATATATTGGACCAAATCGATGGCAGACAACGAGCCGACGGAGTATTATAGAGATGGTTGGTCGTACTACCTATCGCTGCGCAACGTATTCTATTTCAACAAGTCAAAGATATTTACGGGCGAGTTGTTATTTAATTATCGAACAACGACATACGCCGCCAATGAGGTGGCAATGCCAAGATATGATCTCAATGCAGGGTTAAGGCGTTTGTTCCTGAACAAGCGGTTGATTCTCGCGCTTAACGTGGATAATATACTCGCGTCGCACGATCGAGGAACGATGTATGATGGTGAGCTATATACCACACACGACCATTTCGCAAGATACCGTACATACAGATTATCATTGACTTGGCGTTTTGGCGGATCAATCACCCCGAAAGGACACGTCGCAGGCAATGCGGAGGAGAAAGGACGATTGTAAGCCATTGCTTCCCCTCGCCCACCAGCCCCACCGAGAACATCCGAGAGCCTCCGAAATAACAACAAAAAAGGCGGTCATCTTAACGATAACCGCCTCACTTTCAGTGACTCCGACAGGATTCAAACCTGTAACCGCTTGATCCGTAGTCAAGTACTCTATTCAGTTGAGCTACGGAGCCATTTGCTGATTGCGAGTGCAAATATACGGCACTTTTTCTTTTTATGCAAATCTTTTTCGACTTTTTTTCAAACTATTTTCTCATCCCGCGCCAAACTCACTGATTTGCACACAATTCTACACCGTTGCTAAAATTCTCCTACTGCTCGAAAATATGCTCCAACTCGTGCAGCAGAGCCTCGCCGTAGAGATTGCGGGCTACGATCACGCCCTCGGGCGAGATCAGGTAATTGCCAGGAATCGTATGCAGACCATATACATTTACAGCCGAGCCCTCCTCGTCAACGCGGTCGATGGCATTGGTCCAGAGCAGGCGATTCTGCTCGACATAGCTGCGCCAGCGCTGCTCGTCACTATCGAGCGATACGGCACACACCTCGAAACCTCGGATGGCGTAGCGCTCGTAGGCCTGTTGCAAGAGGGGCATCTGCTCCAGGCAGGGTTCGCACCACGTTGCCCAGAAGTCGAGCAGCACCCAGCGGCCGCGACACACCTCCTCGAGCGTGGCGGGACCTGTGGTGGTCGTGAGCTGAAGATCTACAAAGGGGCGGCCGACCTCGGTAAGGGCCACCACCTCGATATATTCGGCAAACTGGCGCATCGGGGCAAGGGCCTGCATCTGGGGCGAGAACTGGCCCATACGCACGCGCATATCCTCGGCCGACAGCGTGAGCGACTCCTGTTCGAGGAAGAGCTCCACGCCGACGATATTATCCAGATTGTCCGAGATACCCGTAAAGAGAATATCCTGATAACGTGCCGCGAGCATCTCATACTCCTCCATATAGCTCTCGGCCTCGGGATCGAGTTCCATAAGGCGGCGGGCCGTATCCGAGAGGCGCTGCACGATGAGGTTATACTTATCGTTCATAGGGCCGCCCTCGGCAATGTATCCGCCCGTAGAGAGGGCTCGCAACGTGAGGGGTTCACTCTCGGTGAGGAGCATCGAAAGGGCGTTGCCGTTATCGTCGCAGACGAAGGCCGTCGTAGGCTCCTCTACCCTGCCACGCAGACGGAAGCGATTGGAGCGATCGACCGTAGCAACGGCGATGGTGTCGGTGGAGGTGTTCTGCACGACGAGATAGACCTCGTGGGCGGCATTTTGCGTGAGTCGTCCCGAGATGTCGAACCGTACACCGCTCGAACAGGAGCAGAGCACAAGCAGGGATATGATGGATAGAAACTGTTTCATAGCGTGCATTACGCAAATATAGAGAAAAATTGATTTACGCGCAACCGCGCGGGGCTTTTATTAATAACGCAACGGGGAGTATATTATTTTGGGCAGTAAAAAAAATAGTCTGGCCGCAGGTAGCAACCAGACTATTTTTACGTTCCAACGCTGTGCGTTAGGATTACAACGTAAACTTCACGCCGAGGAAGAACGTGCGGGGCATCATCGGGCCGAAGATATACACCGAATCGCGGTTTGCGCCACGGTCGATATCATTCTGGAAACTATCGAAGATATTCTTCACTCCACCCGAAAGCTCCAAATTGATAGCCTCTGTGAGGTAGAATTTATATGCCAGCTGTGCACCCATATCCCAGAATGATGGTGCAAGCTCCGAACGATCCTCGGCGATATAACCAGCATTGTGCTGAACGAGCATACGACCTGTATAGTTTCCAAAGAGCGAAGCTTTGAATTGCTTAGTGATATCAGCCGAAGCAGTGAAATATGCGTAGTGATCTG
>JAZQSN010000071.1:0-53495 GCA_045630065.1 Alistipes sp. | reverse complement strand
CTGGGAGGCTCTGAGGCAAGGTGCAACCATTCTGCGTGCGCACGATGTGCGTGAGGCGGTGGAGGTGGTTAAACTCTATAATACTTACAAAAAAGAAACTGTCTAACAAGGTGATTTATGCGTTTTGCTCGCACTCAAAATCCTCATTTACGCCCAGTAAACTGCAGTTTTTCGTGCTTCGCAGGCCTTGAAATCCCTCTTGTTATACAATTTCTAAACCAAAAGAGGTTGCTAACATATCTTGTTAGACAACCTCTCCTTGTTGTGCGACCGAGCAATATGGCTTTCATTCGACTCGGGCGCGTGAGGCCACGTCCTCGCGGGCGAAGCCTGCACAAACTATTCATAAAACAAACAAAATAAACTCAATCAAAATCTCTTCTGCAAAGGTCGGTAATTGCAGTAATTATGTCAATCCCAAGAAATAGGGAAACTCCTTGCCCGATTCACTAAAAGTAGGGATTGGCAAATGTCAATTTTTTTGCTATTTTTGCAAGCAAAAATAATCACTATATGTTTTTGTCTGATTTGACAACGGGCGAGTCGGCCGTAATTCTCAAAGTGTTGGGTCACGGCGGATTCCGACGACGAATACTCGAAATGGGCTTTGTGCGCGGGCAGAGGGTTGAGGCTATTCTCAACGCCCCGTTGCGCGACCCTATCAAATACCGCCTGATGGGATATGAGGTCTCGCTGCGTCGTAGCGAGGCGGCTATGATTGAGGTGCTTACACTCGAAGAGGCTCGCCTATTGCGTATGGGTGATGATGTCACTACCTCGCCCAACGAGGAGGATATAGAGCAGGTAATCAACGAGAGAATACGTGAGATAAATGTGGCATTGGTGGGTAACCCCAATAGCGGCAAGACCTCGCTTTTCAATGCCCTGTCGGGTGAGCACGAACACGTGGGTAATTATAGCGGCGTTACGGTAGATGCAAAGAGTGGCTCGTGTCGATACAAGGGTTATAAGATTAATATCACCGACCTGCCAGGTACCTATGCTCTGTCGGCCTACACGCCCGAGGAGTTGTATGTTCGCAACCATCTTATGAGTGAGATGCCCGATGTGGTTGTCAATGCCGTGGTGGCATCAAATCTTGAGCGTAATCTATTTCTTACCACCGAGCTTATCGACCTGAATCCCAAGATGGTTGTGGCGCTGAATATGTACGATGAGTTAGAGCGTAGCGGAGCACATCTTGACTATGAGCAGCTGGGTCGTATGATTGGTGTGCCTATGGTGCCCGTTGTAGCTCGCGATAGTAAGGGTTTGGATGCTCTGCTCGATGAGGTAATTCTTACCTACGAGAATGAGAATCCTAAAGTGCGCCATATTCATATTAAATATTCGCCTTCGATTGAGACCGAGGTGAGTTCGCTTGCCGGTGTTATGAAACGTCACATCGAAGAGCTACCAAAGTGTTTCCCACCCCGCTATTGGTCAGTGAAGATGCTTGAGGGTGATAGCAGCGTTGAATGTATGCTGTCCGAGTGCGAGCATTATGTCCAGTGGCGTCAGTGGCGTGATAAGGCCGTTAGTCGTATTAAGGCCGACTTGGGTGAGGATGTAGAGAGTGCCATCACTAACGAAAAATATGGTTTTATCGAGGGCGCGTTAGCCGAGACCTACACTCCAAGTCGAAGCGATGCTAATCGTCATACATCAATCATCGACCGCATTGTGACTCACAAGTGGCTGGGCATTCCCATCTTTATGCTTGTTATGTTTGTAATGTTCTGGAGCACCTTCACGCTGGGAGCATATCCGCAGGAGTGGATTGAGGCTGTTTTTGCGTGGTTGGGTGAGGCTGTTGGTGGAGTGATGGCCAACGGACCACTGCGTGATTTGATTGTCGATGGAATCATCGGTGGCGTGGGTTCGGTGGCGGTTTTTTTGCCTAATATCGTCATTCTCTACCTCTTTATTTCACTTATGGAGGACTCGGGATATATGGCACGAGCAGCCTTTATTATGGATAAGCTTATGCACCTTGCAGGTCTGCACGGCAAGTCGTTTATTCCGCTGGTTATGGGCTTTGGTTGTAATGTGCCAGCAATTATGGCTACGCGTACGATTGAGAGTCGTAGTAGTCGACTGATTACCATTTTGATAAACCCATTTATGTCGTGTAGTGCTCGACTACCGGTATTTATACTCTTGGCGGGTACTTTCTTTCCCGAACACGCTGGTGTAGCACTCTTTGCTATCTATATTTTCGGTGCCGTGATGGCGGTCTTTACAGCTCGTATTTTACGTCGTTTTATGTTTGGTGCCGACGAGACACCTTTCGTTATGGAGTTGCCACCCTATCGTATTCCCACCCTGCAGGCTACCTTGCGTCATATGTGGGAGCGAAGCGAACAATACCTTAAAAAGATTGGTGGTTTGATTTTGGTTGCGGCCGTTATTATCTGGTTTTTGAGTTACTATCCGCGACCTGTAGAGGTGGTACAGCCTAATATGAGCGAGCAGGAGATGATGATGGCTCACTCGGAAAACTCCTATTTGGGTCGTATAGGCAAAGTGTGTGAGCCCGCAATGAAACCTCTTGGTCTGGATTGGCGAGCAAGTGTAGCGTTGGTGTCGGGTGCGGCAGCCAAGGAGATTGTGGTGTCAACACTCGGTGTGTTGTACTCGGTTGAGGATGCGGAGGATAATAGTGCTTCACTGTCGCAGCACCTGCTCAAATCGGGTAATTATTCGCGTGCATCGGCACTTGCGATGATGATATTCGTACTACTCTACTTCCCTTGTATTGCCACAATTGCGGCTATTGCGCAGGAGACTGGTGGATGGCGTTGGGCTATGTTTTCGGTGGTCTACAATACGCTGTTGGCCTGGGTCGTAGCTCTAGGAGCGTATCATTTGGGAATTTTGTTAGGTTTGTAAATTGATGGCCTATGAAGAGTTATAAGACTGATGCCCGTAATAGGGTTTTGTTCTCGAAAGATATGAAGATTGCAGAGCTCATTGATGCTAACTATGAGCTGTTGTCAATTCTGCTCAGGATGGACGTGCAGTTACCCTTCGGAGATAAATCCATCGAGGAGTTGTGCGAGAAATATAATATGTCGTCGCAAATGTTTTTGACCATCTGTCAGATATATACCAACTCTGAGTTTGAACCCTCGGTCGATGCATTGCCTCACTCCGACGTGGAGCATATTATCCGTTATCTACGTTCGTCGCATCGTTACTATCTTGAGTCGATGCTACCCTCTATCGAGCGTGGTGTAAACGAGGTTTTGGCGTCGTGTGATGCAAAGCAGAGTGCTGTCGTGCGTAAGTTTTACAACGATTACGCTGACGAGGTGAAAGCCCATCTCGACTATGAAGAACGAGTAATTTTTCCCTATGTGGAGGGTGTATTGCGGGGCGAAAATGCGGAGCGGAGTATGGCGGAAAATATGGAGCGTCATACCGATATATGTGATAAGGTAGATGATATTAAGAGTATCGCAATCAAGTATTTGCCTGAGTCGTGCTCAACTGCTGCTCGATGTGGCTTGATATACGATTTATTCCACTTGCGTGAGGATCTCATTAAGCATACACTCATTGAGGTGAGGGTGCTCACGCCGCTGGTGATGAAGATTGAAAAACAGGGTCGGTTATGAGAAGGTGTAAGGTTGCAATCGTTGAGCCCTCACCCATTATAGCCGAGGGTTTGGTTTCGCTTATTGCGCAGTGTGGCGAGTTCGATGTGGTTGGCGTAATGGAGAATCTACGCCAGTTTGCTGAGCGTGCCGCAGGCCGACAAGCTGAGTTGGTTGTTGTGGGCTCGCAGGTGTTGTGTGGAGTGGGCCAACCTTTGCGTACGGCTGTACCTGAATTGCAGAGTGTGGCAGTGGTATTGTTGGCTACTACGGTGTGCAACGACGATGTGTTGCGTCAGGTGGATGGCGTGGTGAATATCTATGACGACCAGCAGCAACTGTTGCGTAAGTTGCGTGCTGCCATTGAGCAGGGGCAGACCAATCCCTATAGCGATAGCCACGATTTGTCGGAGCGTGAGTGCGATGTGTTGGTATTGGTTGCCAAGGGCTTGGCAAATAAGGAGATTGCTGATAGACTCAATATATCGATACACACGGTTATGTCGCACCGTAAGAATATCACTCATAAGACGGGTATCAAGTCTGTGGCAGGTCTTACCGTATATGCGTTGTTGAATAATTTGCTCGACCAGAATGATGTGACTTTGTAGTCGAGCGAAAAATAAAAATAAAAGAGGACGCCCATGGTGGGGCGTCCTCTTTTTATTGTGGAAATTATTTTGCGTTGTATGGGCCGTAGATGGCTTGTATGGTCATGTTTTCGTCGCGTGCTGAGAGGCGGTAGATTTTGTATTTGCGGCCGCCTTTGTAGGCCTTGATCACAATGTGCCCATCCTCGGGACAGATGCCTGACGCCCACTCCTCTGTTGCAAAATCCTTGCGCATAGCCTGTGATATATAGCCCGAAAGAACTTTGTAGCCATTGTGTGCAGGCTGCTCACCCACCATTCGCTCGAGTAATTCTGGCTGGGTGTGCTGCTGGTCCCATACGTTGAGAATGTAGTTTTTAGCCTTTACGGCACGCAGGAACTCCGTAGGCATAGCATCCTTGTAGGAGTGATGGTTGGCCTTGCATACATCCACCTCACCGCACGCCTCGCCTACTTTTGTCTCGATGTTAATGTATTCGCCCTGCTCGTTCTTCAGTGAGCCGCTTACATCGCCTCCAGAGTAGTAACTAAATGGTCCATAATCGAAACGCACAGCCATACTGAGGGTATTCTCGTTTATGTTGCCGTTGGTGTTGTCGGGGTGCAGGTCGGCATAGCGGATGGTCTGCTCCTCTTCACCCGTCCACACTTCGGCATTTGCTGCAAGGTTGCGAATTGAGAATGAAGGATACTTCGCGGCGTTGTTCTTAAGCGCAATCTGATTCAGTGCGCCAACTTCGAAGCGCTCCTGTTGCATATCGAACTCCTCCTGGTGGTGTTTGCTGAATGCCAGGAAGTTGTTGATGTGTACATCAGCTGTATTTAAGGGTATGGGGTACGAATAGTCAGGCCACGCACGCTCGTAGAGCATACCAAAAGCCAGATACTCGCCTGCCTCGGCAATGCCCGTCAGGCGGTAGTTAGGCAGACGTCCCTCGGTCATAGCAGCAGGCAAAGTGGCGTCACCCATATGGTCGTTATGGTAGTGTGAGAGCATTAGATAATCGACCTCGGTTACACCTGGATTTACTCGCTCGACATAGCGTGCTACATACTCTCCTGCTCGGCGTTCGCGATCGGGCATAGGCTCGGTCATAAGAGGGTATTGCTCGTATGTGGGATCGTGATCACCCACGTCAATGAGCATAGTCGTAGCGTCGGGCATAATGATAAAGCTAGACTCGCCGCGGCCAGTATAAATGTGGTGAATATCCATTTCCCCCTCGCGCCAGCCGCGATATGTGTCGCCTACTTTTTCGTTTTGCGAGCAAGATAGGAGTGCACAGCAAAAGATTGGCAAAATGATTTTTTTCATAGTTTGATGTTCTGGTTTTATTGCCAAAAATAAGAAAAATATCTCTTTTGAGCAATGCGTGGGTGGCATTTTTTTGTTGCAATATGAATCATTATTAAAAAAAATAGTTATATTTGCACAAAGGAACGTGCAAACTATGAATAATCGTAGCAACATACACTTCATCCGCTCTATGATGTGCTCTATGCCTATGCATAGCGTACGAATGTGCCGCTAGGCACGTCTATCTTTTCGGGTGGCTATGCGCCGCCAAGTGTCAGCGACACTAAATCTTCATTAAATTATATTATTTTATAGTTCCACTTCAGTGGGCTTATTGTTATGTATTGTTATTTCGGCCTTGGCCGAATTAAATAAACATTTATTGAATATGTCGGATAGGAAATTTCGTTTTGAGACAAAACAGATACACGGCGGTTACCACGTCGATCATACAGGCTCACGCGGTGTAGCCATCTACCCCACGGCGGCCTATCACTTCAAGAGTTGCGACTATGCGGCTCGTTTGTTCGAACTGAGTGAGGGTGGTAATATCTACACCCGTCTGCACAACCCCACAACGGCGGCTTATGAGGAGCGTATAACAGCCCTCTATAATGGCGTTGGCGCATTGGCCGTAGCGTCGGGTATGTCGGCCATTCTTTTGACCGTTACGGCGCTTGCCGAGGCTGGCGACAACATTGTGGCTTCGCCTTTCCTCTATGGTGGTACCTACAACCAGTTCCGCATCTCATTGCGTAAATTGGGTATCGATTGCCGTATCGCCAAGAGCGAGCGTGCCGAGGATTTCGAGGCTCTGATTGACGAGCGTACAAAGATGATTTATGCCGAGAGTATGGGCAACCCTACTTGCGATGTACCCGATTTGGAGGCATTGGCTGAGGTGGCTCGCCGTAAGGATGTGCCTTTTGTGGTGGATAACACCTTTGGTGCGGCAGGTTTCCTTTGCAACCCGTTCGAGTGGGGAGCAAATATCGTAGTGGATTCGGCGACGAAGTGGATCAATGGCCACGGTACGGCTATGGGCGGTATTATCGTCGATGGCGGTAACTATAACTGGGCAAATGGTAAGTTTAAGCAGATTGATGGCCCATCGGAGGGTTATCACGGCCTGAATCTTTATGAGGCATTCGGCAATGCAGCTTTCATTGTTAAGTGTCGTGTTGATGGCCTGCGCGACTTCGGTTGTTGTCCTTCGTCGTTCGACTCATATTTGATGATGATTGGACTCGAAACACTCTCGTTGCGTGTTAAACATCAGGTTGAGTCTACCTGGCGTTTGGCCGAGTATTGCCGCAACCACCCCAAGGTGGAACGTGTGAGCTTTGTGGGATTTGAGGATCACGCCGGATATGAGAATGCCAAGAAGTATTATCGTTACGGCTCGTCGGCAGTATTTACTATCGAACTTAAGGGCTCACTCGATAGCACAGTGCGTTTTGTTGAGTCACTTAAGTTGGCGGCTAATATGACTATGATTGGCGATTCGATAACTGTTGTTACCCACCCTGCTTCTACCACTCACAAGCAGCTCAATGAGGAGGATTTGAAGGCGGCAGGTGTAACGCCTACCCTTCTGCGCATCTCGCTCGGACTGGAGAATGTGGAGGATATTATCGACGATTTCGAGCAGGCATTTGCAAATGTTGAATAATGGCTAAAACATATACATACAACCACCCTTTCACGCTTGAGTGTGGCGCTACGCTACCCTCGCTCACTATTGCCTACGATACCTTCGGCAAGTTAAACGAAGATCGTAGCAATGTAATCTGGGTGTGCCATGCACTGACAGCCAATTCTGATGTGGCCGACTGGTGGCCCCATACTGTTGAGCAGGGTTGTTTCCTCGACCCCGAGCGTTATTTCACCGTGTGTGCCAATTTCCTCGGATCGCATTACGGAACTACAGGCCCTCTCTCGATAAACGAGGCTACAGGTGAGCCGTGGTATGGCGACTTCCCTTTGGTTACGGTTCGCGATATGGTGCGTGTTCATCAGCTCTTGGCTGAGCATCTAGGCATCGAGCGAGTGAAGTTGCTCATAGGTAGCTCTATCGGTGGTTTCCAGTGTCTGGAGTGGTGTGTTATGCAGCCCGACTTTGCCGAGCACGCAGCTTTTATTGCTACTACACCTCGTACCAAACCGTGGGCGGCGGCATTCAACGAGTCGCAGCGTATGGCTATCGAGACCGACTCATCGTTTGGCGAGCGTTCGGCCGAGGCTGGTCTTGCAGGTATGGCCGTGGCACGTAGCCTTGCACTGTTGAGTTATCGTGGCGGAATGGCCTACGACAAGACACAGGAGGATGAGTGTGTAGACGATGTGTGTTTCAAACGCAGAGTACACTCATACCAGCGCTATCAAGGCGAGAAGTTGCGTCGACGATTTAACGCCTACTCATACTACCGCCTCTCGCAGGCTGTGGATTCACACAACCTTTCGCGTGACAGAGGAGATTTAACGGAGGTGTTGCGTGGAATCAAGGCAAAGAGTTTGGTTGTTGCCATCACGTCGGATATCTTGTTCCCGCCTTCGGATCACACCGAGATGGTGGAGAATATACCCTCGGTGGAGTATCATTTGATTGACTCAGACTTTGGCCACGATGGATTTTTGGTTGAGCACGAGCAGTTGAATCGTATTATTTTGGATTTTTTGAATAAGTAACGAAAAACAGATAGAATTATGAATGGAAAGAAATTAAACATTGGACTCTTCGGTTTTGGTACCGTTGGTCGCGGACTCTATGACGTATTGAAGCGCATTGGTTCGAAGAATGTAGAGATTAAGCGCGTTTGCGTGCGTGACCTTAACAAGGAGCGTGGCGTAGCAGTTGAGTTTACCGATAAGGCAGATGATATTTTCAACGATCCCGAGATTAACTTCATTGTAGAGCTTATCGATGATGCTGATGCTGCATACGATATCGTTAAGCGTGCGCTGAAGATGGAGCTTCCCGTGGTGTCGGGCAACAAGAAGATGTTGGCTCACCATATTGAGGAGCTTATCGAGTTGCAGGCTCGTTATAATGTGGCTCTGCTCTACGATGCTTCGGCTTGTGGTAGTATCCCCGTAATCCGCAACTTGGAGGAGTACTACGATAACGACCTCTTGACCTCGGTTAAGGGTATCTTGAACGGCTCGTCGAATTTCATCCTCTCGAAGATTTTCAATGAGAAGATGTCTTATGCCGACGCTTTGAAGTTGGCGCAGGATTTGGGCTTTGCCGAGAGTAACCCCACACTCGATATCGTCGGCTGGGATTCGCTCTTTAAGCTCATTATCATCACCATCCACGCCTTCGGTTTGTACGTTCCGCCACAGGATATCTTCACATTCGGTATCTCGAATATGAACGACGACGATATTCGTTTTGCTAACGAGAAGGAGCGTCGCTTTAAGTTGGTAGCACACGTCGAGAAGATTGAGAATAAGCTCATTATGAGCGTTATGCCTCAGCTTATCTCACGCAATAAGTATATCTACAGCGTCGAGGACGAGTTCAATGGCGTAGTTATCAAGGGTCTGTTCTACGACAAGCAGTTTATGTTTGGTCGTGGTGCTGGTGCCTACCCCACCGGTTCGGCCGTGTTGAGTGATATTACAGCTTGTCTGTATGACTATAAGTATGAGTACAAGAAGCGTAACGACTCGCAGTTGCCCACATATTCGACCGATCATTCGTTCCGTGTATACTACCGCTACCTTGATTATGCCGACCTCGACCTTATCAAGTTCGAGTCAGTGAGCGAGAACTATATCTCTGACGAGTTCAAGTATGTTGTAGGTACAGTTTCTTTGCGTGAGTTGCATAAGATTCAGGATGAGTTGCGTCGTCGCAATGTGTTCATTGCTGCCTACCCCAACGACTAACCAAATATGAGATAATATGAAATTCAGTAGATTGTTGCTTGCCATTGCTTTGGTGAGTGTGGTAGCGTGTGCACCAGAAGAGGGTGCTGTGATTAAGAAGAAAGGCAATGGTTTCGAATTGCGTATTGATGGCGTTCCTACCTTTATAAAGGGCGTTGGTGGTACCAATCGTTTGGATGTCGCCTCATCGGCAAGTGCTAATGCCTGCCGTACCTGGGGCGGAAATATAGAGAGCGTACAGCGCACCTCGGAGCTTGCCGCCAAGAATGGTATGCGAGTGATGCAGGGTATCTCCCTGCCGAAGGAGGAGGCAAAGTATCTCGACGAGGAGTGGAAGGCTCAGACTCTGGCGTCGTGCCGAGAATTGGCCACAGCATTTAAGGATGATCCCAATATCTTCTGCTGGGGCATTGGTAACGAGGTGCAGCTCAGTGGTGCTAATGGCTCGGCCGTGTGGAGTTTTATTGAGGAGTTGGCAGTGGCTATCAAGGAGATTGCTCCGCGTCATCTGGTGTCGACCGTAGTGTCGCACGATAAGAGTGCGCTGGACTCAATTGCTCGCTATGCACCATCGCTTGATGTTATCGGAATTAATAGCTACGGTCCTATCCTCGAGGTTAAGGATATGGTTGCCTCATCGGATTGGAAAGGCCCTTATATGATTACCGAGTGGGGCCCTACCGGCTGGTGGGAGACCGATAAGACCACTTGGGAGGCATCTATCGAGCAGACCAGCGAGCAGAAGCGTCAGGTGTATGAGAGTCGATATAATGGCGCTATATTGGGTGATGAGCGTTGTATTGGCTCATTTGTGTTCCTTTGGGGACAGAAGGAGGAGCGTACACCTACTTGGTTTAGTATGTTCGTTGAGAGCAAAGTCGAGGGTCTGCCCTTGCAGGGTGAGAAGACTCCTATGGTGGAGGCTATGCAGCGTGTATGGAGTGGCCAAGAGCCCGAGCAGACTGCACCCGTAGTGACAGGTATCAAGGTCGAGGGCAAGCAGCCTATCGAGAGCCCTACGGTTGAGCGTGGTAAGATATTCAAAGTGGAGATTGCTGCAACGGATCGCGAGGGTGACAAGATGACCTACATTTGGGAGGTGTTGTATGAGGCTACTGTGTTGGGTTTTGGAGGCTCGTATGAGCCACGCCCCGAGCGTTATGGTGAGGTATTTACCACATCGGAGCCCGTTGCCGAGATTAAGATTGACAAGGAGGGCAACTACCGTGTATATGCTTATGTTGCCGATGGTACAGGTTATATCTCTACAGTTAATTCACCCGTGCAGGTGCAATAATGATTTGATTAGTTTCGAATAATCTCCGAAATTAAATTAGAGGAAAATAAAATAGGCTGCCAACTTATAAGTTAGCAGCCTATTTTATTTGTGGCAGGTTGATTTATTTCTTCAACAAATACTTAATGAAGAGGTAGCCGCCAACGATCTGCAACAACATACCGGGGATACCCAAACGGAAGTCCTGCAAAGCAGCCATTGCGCTACCAGTCCACGCCCACTCAAAAGCAGCGCCCAAGCCCTGGTAAGCCAAAACTACAGCTGCCATAAGCGACAACGATACCTTGCGTGTGTGTGATGCAACATAACCTGCTGTTACAGCCAAAATAGTTGACTTAGCCAAGATGGGAACCAATACTGCAGCTGCGGGCATACCGAAGAGCAAGTGGTTTGCAACGGGCGAAAGAACAGCAGTCAAAAGACCTGTCTTCCAGCCATACTTATATGCACCGATAAGGGTGAAGAAGTAGATAGGCAGGAGAATCATACCTCCTTGGGGTACAAGGTGGCAAATCTGAGGCAGTGCGATATTACCCAAAATAAACAGCGCTGCTGTGATGTAGGTCTTAGCTTCGTTGTAGTTCAACGAATAGAGTTTGATGCTTGATGTCTGCATAATACTTAGTTTTTATTTGTTAATTATTCTCATATCTTTGTTCTATCACGGGCCAATCAATTATTTGCCATAGGGCCTTGATGTGGTTGTCGCGACGATTTTCATAATCCAAATAGTAGGCGTGTTCCCACACGTCAAATCCAAGCAATGGTAACAACTCATATCGCACAGGATTGAGTCCATTGGCTTGTCGCAGGATAGTCAGGTTACCAGCGCCATCGGCCGCCAGCCATACCCACCCCGAGCCAAAGAGCGTGCGTCCAGCCTCCTCCATTGCCCGTTTGAAGTTCTCCATCGAGCCCCATCGATGGTCGATTGCTCGTCTGAGTGCTCCTTTGGGCTCGCCCCCGCCATCGGACGAGAACTGCAGGAAGTAGAGGTTGTGGTTTAGCGTCTGCCCAGCATTGTTTAGCATAGGGCCTTCGGCCATCAGTACCACGTTTTCAAGGCTTTCGCCCTGCAAAGCCGAACCTTCCATTAGCCGGTTAAGGTTGTCGACGTACGAGCGCAAGTGCTTGTCGTAGTGCAGCCTCATTGTGCGAGAGCTGATTACGGGTTCTAGCGCATCCATCGCATATGGCAACGTAACTCGTTCTATCGGAGCATAGGTTGGCTGTGCTCGCGTTGGGGCTATCATTAGCAACAACATTGTAAAGATAAGTATTTTCATCGTAAAAAAGTTAAATTACGATACTTACCTTTCAAAAATGTTGCCGATATTCTATGAACGTTAATTTTTTCTCTCAATCAGAGGTAATATCTCCTTGCGGAATATATCACTTTCGATTATGCGATAGTGCGGGTCGTAGTGCTCCTCGAAGAGTTTGCTGTGGTGCATCACATATTCGCCACCATCGATTAATGCTTTAATCTCGGCTCTGTCGGCCTCGTAGTTTTCAAGGTTGAGTTCCATATCGGCAATTACCCTGTCAATCTCGCTCCACTCCTCACGCCACTGCTCGATGGTGATGGGCTCAATACCGTTCACACTACGAACAAAGGCACTGAAAAATACCTCATATGGTACTCTGCCATCTGCTATAACTCCCAGATTAACTCGCTGGAAGCGCTCTTCATAACCCGTAGGCTCATAGTCGTCGCCCTCGAACGAGGTGGAGTTTGTAAGCTCGTAACGCAGGTAGCGGTCGGCTGCACCCTCGTCGGCAATTATGTGGCCGGGACCAAAACGATCCTGAAAGTAGTTCTTGTAGAGGTCGCGCAGTGTGGAGTGTGGATAGCGTTCCATCTCTCTCTCCACCGAGTGGCGTATCTGTCGCTCGCGCTTGCTCTTGGGTGAGCAGGCTACGACGCCGAGCAACACCAAGCTAGTTACGATATATAGAGCGATGCCTCTCATTATTTCAGTTTCGATACAAAGTCTTCAATTAGCGGCAGACACTCTTCGGCCGTTTGGCACAATGAGCACAACTTCTCCACGGGGCAGATGTCGGTGCCAGCACGATTAATTATATTGTCGACAAGCAAGCCATACTCCACCTTAAGGTCGTGGCTCTGGAAGAGCGACAATGCGGCTCGGCTCATCACATCGGCATATACCTCCTTGACTCCTCCCGCAATCATCAGCGCTGCGGCACCTTTGCCTACCACTTTGTCAGCGATGAAGGCTCCGTCGAGCAGAGCCTTATCGTTGTGTAATAGGTGGAGCAAATCCTTTACGCCACGCTCGTGGAATTGCTCAAGGCGCGAGCCGTTGGCGATAACACACGAACAACGAGTAGCGTGCAAGGTTGCTATTGCTTGTTGGCGATTCATCCTAAAACTCGCGGCCCTGCTTCAGGTCCTCAATATACTTGTCAATGCGCTGCAACTCCTGCGGGATATTGATGCGCTGCGGGCAGTGAGAGTTACACTCCTTACAACTCGTACAGTGCGATGCCTGACGCTCCTTCTCCACCGCGCGGTCGTAACCCACGAGGAATGCACGGCGTGCCTTGACGTAGTTCTCGTCGCGCGAAGAGTCCGAGAGGTTACCCTCATTGACACACTTGTTGTAGTGCAACAATACACCCGGAATATCCACACCGTAGGGACAAGGCATACAGTACTTACAATCGTTGCACGGCACCGTGGGATAGTGAGCCATAAGGTCGGCCGTTTCGAACAGGAACTCCTTCTCCTCCTGCGTAAGCTCCTTCAGCGGTGCGAATGAGTGGATATTATCCTGCAGGTGCTCCATGTATGTCATACCACTCAATGCGGTGAGTACTCTGGGGTAAGAGCCAACGAAACGGAATGCCCACGATGCCACGCTACGCTCGGGCTCCTGCTGCTTCAGACGAGCCGAGATGTGGTTGGGTACATTCGACAGACGACCACCCAGCAGAGGCTCCATAATCACTACGGGGATATTGCGCTTCTCCAACTCGGCGTAGAGGTACTCGGCATTTACGTTGCGACCCTCGCTGGCGTTGCGCCAATCCTGGTAGTTCATCTGAATCTGCACGAAGTCCCAATGTACCTTGTCGTGGTATGAAAGTACGTGGTCAAAGACTTCCTGCACGCCATGGAATGACCAGCCCAGATTGCGGATGCGGCCAGCCTCACGCTCCTTGATCAGGTAGTCGAGGATGCCGTTGTCGATAAAACGGGCGTTGAACATCTCGATAGATGAGATGTTGTGCAGCAGGTAGTAGTCGAAATAGTCGGTCTGCAACAGACGCATCGAACGCTCGTACATGAGCTTCGAGTTCTCGAAAGTCCAATTCGAGAAGTTCGACATCTTGGTTGCAAGGTAGTAGCTATTGCGGGGATAGCGGCTCAGGGCGATGCCTGTAGCCTCCTCAGATTTGGTCTGGCAGTATACGGGAGCGGTATCGAAATAATTCACACCGTGAGCGATAGCGTAATCAACCAACTCGTTGATGGTCTCCTGATCAAGCGTAGTGCCATCCTCAAGGAAGGGCCAACGCATACAGCCGTAGCCCAGGATAGATACTTTGTCACCCACGCGCTCGTTTATGCGGTAGGTCATCTTGTCGGTGGGAATCTCACCGTGAACAACCGATGGATCCAACTTAATGTTGCTGGGCTTACAGCCAGTAAAGGCAGCAGCCGTGAGGAGCGAGCCTGCACCCATGCGCTTAAGGAACTCGCGACGATCTATATTGTTGTTTGTCTTTTTCATAGTTGTAGTGTTTAGTTACGAAGGTGACTCTGATAACCCTTTACATAGATTGCACTGAAGGGACGTGAAGGACACAAGTTCTCACATGCGCCGCAGCCGATGCAGAGGGCATCGTTCACGGTAGGAATCAGACGAGACTTGGGATTTGCGGGATCCAGCGGTACCATGGTGATGGCCTTCGTGGGACAGTGGCGCTCGCAGTTGCCGCAATCAACATCGTCCGCTACGACGATACAGTTCTTCTTTACCCATACGGCGTGACCAATCTGGATAGATGACTTCTCGGCCACGGTGATAGGCTTAATAGCGCCAGCGGGACATACCTGTGAACACTTGTTACACTCGGGACGGCAGTAACCCTGCTCGTATGACATAATGGGCTGCATAAACATCTTCAAATCGGCTGACGGACGCAGTACATTAGTCGGACACGCGGCTACACAAAGCTGGCAACCGGTGCAATGGCTTGTCAAGTTACGAAGGCTCTTTGATCCCGGAGGTGTGAGGGGATTCTCACGGTCGGGAGCCTGCTTGTCCAGAATTACGGCGTAACCACCATCGCCACGCATCTCCTGCGCGCGTACAGCCTCGGCAGCCACCAGGCCTGCGCCGATGATGAAGTTGCGACGAGCTGAGTTTGTTGTAGCCTCACCCTCACTCTTTGTTGAGCAAGAGCACTTGCGACGTGTGTATGAGATAGCATCCTTGGGGCACTTCTCGATACAGTTCATACAAGTTACGCAACGACTGTAGTCGATTGAATGGTTGGGAATATCGATACAAGCGGCCTTGCAGTTCTTAGCACAAATGTTGCAATTGATACACTTGTCGCTATCTATCACGGGCTTCAATAATGAGAAGCGCGACAAAGCACCCAATACTGTACCTACGGGGCAGAGGGTGTTACAATATGTACGACCACCTCGCCAAGCCAAAACAGCAACAATTGCAAATGTCACAACGGCAATGACAAATGTGCCAATGCTTGCGATGGTAACATCGGTTGAGTAGAATGCGTAACTTTCCGCACGCTCGGCAAAGTATGCCAGCAGGTTGTTACCCCAACCCCAGATGGGTGCGAAGAGGTTCTGAGCAATGCGGCCGTATGCACTATAGGGTGCAACGAGAATAGCAATTGATGAGAAACCGATGACCATGGCAACTACGAATAGAGCCAATACTCCATAGCGCAGATAGCTCTTTGCAGCAGAGTAAGAGTAGGGATTCTTCTTGCCACGCTTGCCAAACCAAGCAATGATATCCTGCATTACGCCCAAGGGGCAAATAACCGAGCAGTAGATTCGACCGAAGATGAGTGTGAGTGCTACCAAAAGAAGCACAACAACTACATTCAAGGCCATTACAGCTGGAAGAAATTGGATTTTAGCCAGCCAACCAAACCACGCGTGTAGAGTTCCGGTGAAGTCAAGGAACAGAAGCGTGATCAACGCAAAAAACAGAGCGGCGGCGATGATTCGCAGTTTTCGTAACATAGTATTTGTGTGTTTATTTGTTTGTTTTTACGGTTAGTACAGTTATCCGTATAGTGCAAATATAGTAATTAAATTGATTTTCTCAAATTTTCAAGGGTCAAAACGGAAATACGGGTGCAATAGCGAAATAATTGCTCTTCTTGGGTGTTACTCACCGTATGCAGCTTGGCGGTATCGGGCATACAACTTATTATAAATATCCTGTCGCTCGGCATTGGGAGTGTATTCGCCATCGAAGCCCGATGACATTGCATCCTGAGCAGCCTCCACCGATTCGTAAACACCAGCTGCCACGGCGGCATTCATTGCCGAGCCCAGGGCACAAGCTTGCGTGCTACGCACTACGCGGATGGGGACTCCGATAACATCGGCCATAGTCTGCATCACGAAACGTGATTTTTTTGATATGCCACCCACAGCAAGGATCGTGTCGATTCGTAATCCCTCGTCGGCCAGTCGCTCATTGATGGCGCGCGAGCCAAAGGCAGTAGCCTCGACCAGAGCCTTGAAAATCTCGGGTGCCGAGGTGGCTAATGTGAGGTTGAGCAGTGAGCCTGTAGCCAGCGGGTCGTCGTCGGGTGAACGGCGGCCGTTGAACCAATCTACGGCAATCATATCATCCTCGCTCAAGGGTAGCTGTTCGGCCTCGGCGGTGAGTGCGGCGAGGATCTTATCCTCTAACTCGGGTGCGTTGGCAATATGTTTCAGGCTCCAGCCGAGCAGGCGTTTATACCATGCGTATATATCACCGAAGGCTGCCTGGCCAGCCTCGAAGCCTATTCTTCCGGGTAGAACCGAGCCATCTACCTGGCCGCAAATTCCACGTACGGTGTGGTTGCCGATAATGTTATATGCAGCTGTAGTAATATCGCAGGTAGAGGTTCCTATCACCTTGACTAACACGTTGTCGCGCACTCCTGCACCAACAGCTCCCACGTGGCAGTCGATGGCGCCTACGCCTACTGCAATGCCCTGTTTGAGTTCGAGTCGCTCGGCCCACTCCTTGCATAAGTTTCCTGCGCGGGTATCGCTAGTATAGGTCTCTACAAATAGATGTCCTGAGAATATATCAAGCAGCGGATCTACCTCCTTGAAAAATGCAAGTTCGGGCATACCACCCCACTCGGCGTGCCACATAGCCTTGTGGCCTGCGGCGCAACGGCTGCGGATGATTTTTTCGGGTGTGGTATCTCCCGACAATAGGGCGCTAATCCAATCGCAATGCTCCATCCACGAATAGGCTTTGTCGCGCAATTCGGGCGCAACACGCAACGAGTGCAGCATCTTTGCCCACACCCATTCGCACGAGTGGTTTCCGCCGCCGTATTTGGTGTAGTCGGTGTGCCAGCGCTTGGCAACTTCGTTTATCTTGTCCGACTCGGCAATTGCCGTGTGGTCTTTCCATAGAATAAACATCGCATCGGGGTGCTCCGCAAATTCGGGTAGCAGAGCCAGAGGCGTTCCTGTGCTGTCGGTCAATACGGGTGTTGACGCCGTGCAGTCGAACGAAAGTCCAACGATGTTTTCACGTACGCTCTTTTCGCACTCCCCCACGGCTGTGGTTACGGCTTCGGTGAGTGAGTCGATATAATCCTGCGGATGCTGGCGATATTGATTTACCTTAGGGTTACAATATAGGCCCTTGCTCCATCGAGGATAGGCTGATACGGCAGACGCTATCTCGTCGCCATTGTCGGTCGCAACGATGAGTGCACGCACTGAGTCGGTGCCGAAATCTATTCCGATGACGTATTCTCTTTTCATTGATTGAGCGATTAGTTGTTTTACTTATCTCAAAGTTAGCGATTTTTTTGGAAATAACAACCATACACGCTCTTTGATAGTGGTATGGGGTTTGTGGTTTTGTTTTTTTTATGTACTTTTGCGGAGTATTTTTATACCCATTTACGCTATGCAGATTACACGAGCCGAGTTTAAGTGCAGTTCAGAGAAGATTTCGCAAGTACCAAAGGATGATTTGCGTGATGTGGCCTTTATCGGTCGTAGTAATGTGGGTAAGTCTTCGCTCATCAATATGCTTACTGGTCGTAAGGGTTTGGCCAAAGTGTCGGCAACGCCGGGTAAGACTCGTTTGATTAATCACTTTTGCATAAATAATAATTGGTATCTGGTTGATTTGCCCGGATATGGCTACGCGCGTGTGTCGAAGAACAAGCGAGGCGAATTTGCCAAGATTATTATGGATTATGTGTTAAAGTGTGAGAAGATGCATTTCCTGTTCGTGTTGGTTGATTCACGCCTTGAGCCGCAGGCTATTGATTTGCGTTTTATTGAGATGCTGGGCGAGAATGGAGTGCCGTTCGGTATTATATTCACAAAGACCGATAAGCTATCGGCCACACAGCGTAAAAAGAGCGTCGAGCGTTATCAGGCTACTCTTGCCGAGCAGTGGGAGGAGCTGCCTCCGATGTTCTGCTCGTCGAGCGAGAGAGGTACGGGACGTCAAGAGATACTCGATTTCATCGAGAAATGTTTATAATTATTTGAAAATTTGCAATGGGCAGTTGCCTTTTTGTGACATATATTGTATATATTTGTAACATTAAAATTATACCATCATAAATATTAAGCAAATGGCTATTCATAAGATTAAGTTTTTCGCAGGTCGCAACTCGCGTTACCTCGCAGAGAAAATCGTTGCCAGCTACGGCTCTACACTTGGTGATGTTGAAGTACTCCAGTTTAGCGACGGTGAGTTCCAGCCCTATTACAATGAGTCTATTCGTGGTTGCACCGTATTTATCATTCAGTCTACATTCCCTTCGTCAGATAATTTGATGGAGCTTTTGATGATGATCGATGCTGCTCGTCGTGCTTCGGCTTACAAGGTTATTGCTGTAATGCCTTACTTTGGTTGGGCTCGTCAGGATCGCAAGGATCGTCCTCGTGTACCCATTGGTGCTAAGTTGGTTGCTAACTTGTTGGTTGCAGCTGGTGCCGACCGTATTATGACTATGGATTTGCACGCTGATCAGATTCAGGGCTTCTTCGATGTGCCTGTTGATGCACTTTACGCAAGTGGTGTATTTATTCCCTATATCAAGAGCCTCAATATGGAGGATCTTTCAATTGCATCGCCCGATATGGGTGGCGCAAAGCGTGCTCACTCTTATGCAAAGCATTTGCACGCCCCTATCATTATTTCACACAAGGAGCGCGCTAAGGCTAATGTAGTGGGTAGTATGACCGCTATTGGCGATGTAGAGGGTCGTAACATCATTATCGTTGACGATATGATCGACACAGCAGGTACAATCTGTATGGCAGCCAATATGTTGATGGATAAGGGTGCCAAGAGCGTACGTGCCGTTATTACTCACCCCGTGTTGTCGGGTGCTGCTTACGAGCGTATCAACGAGAGTAAGTTGCAGGAGGTTATTGTAACCGACACTATTCCTTTGAATCAGGAGAAGGACTTGAGCAAGTTCACCGTATTGTCAGTTGCAGATATTTTCGCAGAGGTTATCGAGCACGTTCATAACTATAAGGAGATCAGCTCACTCTTCTACAAATAATAGAGAGTATATTTATAATTGAAATAGGCTACAACTTGCGAAGGTTGTAGCCTATTTTTATATATTCTTTTTGATGCGCTCCAGGCCGCTTCTCTTCAGTGGCGTAGAGCCAAATTGAGTGGAAAACTCCTCCTCACTCATTGCACTCCACCCCTCGGCAGAGATGTTGCGCGGGTCAAACAAGGGGTCGAATGATGGGTTGCGGTGAGGCTTGGCCTGGCGGTTGTAGGGGCAGCAGTTCTGACACTCGTCGCAACCAAAAATCCAGCCGTGAAGGTCTAACTGTGTTTGAGGCTCAGCTTCTATGGTGTGGCACGAAATGCAACGCCCAGTATTGATAGTCATCTCCGAGACGATTGCTCCATTTGGGCAAGCATCCATACATCGACGGCACTCACCACAACCTACGCCCTCATAAGGCACATCATAAGCATCAGCCTCCATATCAAACACCAACTCGCCAAGCAATACATATGAGCCATATTCAGGGGTTATCAACAAAGATTGACGGCCAATCCAACCAAGTCCCGCCTCGACGGCGTATTGCTTTTCAAATAGTGGCGCCGAATCGACAAAGGCTCGCCCTTGAACGGATGGGTCGCTGGCCTGCAGCTGTTTGAGCATAGAGAGGAGCATCTTCTTGATGCTCTTGTGATAATCGCGATTGCACGCATAGGAGGCTATCTTACAGTTGTCGTCGGGAGAGTATCCGCCACTGATGGGGGATTTGTAACTTACAGCGCACACCACTACCGTTTGCGCTCCCTCGACTAATTTTGTGGTGTCGAAACGCTTGTCGCAGTTGCGATGCATATATTCCAGCGTAGAGTCGTAACCATGCTCAAGCCAGCGGTTATAAGCCTGCTCGTTTTGCTCAAAACGTGTGGCGCGAGCAATGCCGCAGAGGTCAAAGCCGACCTCCGTTGCTAACGTTTTTATGGCACTATGGCTTAACATATCCCTATTTATTAGCCGATTTAGACACAAAATTACCGATTTTTAATATTTTTTCACTATCTTCGTAACAAATTTACGAATAATACTGTTTATGATCAAACTAAAGACTATTTATGAACTTCTTCACGTAAGTGTTGAGAAGTTTTCTAACAATATCGCTTTTACGATGCTTGGCGGTGAGGATGTTACCTATCGTGAGGTTCTGGAGCGTGTGGAGCAGGTGCAGGAACTTTTGTTTGGCGCTGGCTTGAATGTCGGAGATAAGGTGGCATTGCTTAGTAGCAGCATGCCTAACTGGGGTGTAAGTTACTTCGCTGTAACTACTGCAGGTATGGTTGTGGTGCCTTTGATGCCGGACTTTACAGGCGAGGAGCTGGATTCGCTCATTGAGCACTCTGAGGCAAAGGCGTTGCTGGTGTCGGATAAGCTCTTTACCAAACTTTCGAAGGAGACCATCTCAAAACTGAATATTGTCATCCGCACAAAGAACCTCAGCGTTATCTCGCAGACTGTTCATGAGCAGGGTTCAAAAGAGGTTCCTAAGCCTGAGGATCTGGCAGCTATCATCTACACTTCGGGTACTACGTCAAAGCCCAAGGGTGTGATGCTTACTCATTATAATCTGGCATCTAACGCCTGCCTGTGTAATATTCTGTTCCCCATCTATCCTACCGATGTGACACTTTCGGTGTTACCCATGTCGCACACCTATGAGTGTACTCTGGGACTTTTGCTCATCTTTAGCGGTGGTGGTAGAATGACATATTTGGAGAAGCCACCTACCCCATCGGTTCTGCTGCCGGCGTTGCGCAAGGTGCGTCCGACGATCTTCCTTATCGTGCCGCTTATCATCGAGAAGGTGTTTAATAGTCAGGTTAAGTCGAAGTTTACATCCAATAAGTTCATCTCTACGCTCTATGGCATAAGCTTCTTCC
Organism: Alistipes sp.; assembly: GCA_045630065.1. Taxonomy (GTDB): domain Bacteria; phylum Bacteroidota; class Bacteroidia; order Bacteroidales; family Rikenellaceae; genus Alistipes. The sequence goes on along the minus strand of JAZQSN010000071.1, from coordinate 32,115 downwards.
GTCGTATATTGCACCGCATCGCATCAAAGAAATTGATGACAGCTTTTGGTGGTCGTGTTCGATTCCTGGGTATCGGTGGTTCGAAACTGCATATCGATACAGAGACATTCCTGCATGAGGGAGGCTTCCCCTACGCTATCGGTTATGGCTTGACCGAGACTGCGCCTATGGCGGCAGGTCAGATTCCAGGTGTCTGCCGTATTGGTTCTACGGGTCCTGCTATGCAGGGTGTTCAGATTCGTCTGGATAACATTAATCCCGAGACTGGTCTTGGCGAAGTGGTTATCAACAGCCCCTCTGTGATGCAGGGATACTATAAGAATCCTGAGGCTACGGCAGAGGTCTTTACCGAGGACGGCTGGTTCCGCTCGGGCGATTTGGGTGAATTCGATAAGGATGGCTACCTATATATTAAAGGTCGTCTGAAGAATATGATTCTGGGCCCCAGCGGCGAGAATATCTACCCCGAGGATATTGAGTCTGTACTGAATACCCATGCCTTTGTGTCGGAGTCGGTTGTGACCGAGCGCGATGGTCGTCTGGTGGCGTTGGTATATTTCGATACCGAGGCTATTGATAAGATCAAGGATGAGTTTATGGCCAAGTGGGAGATTACACGCGATGAGTGGAATCAGAAGAAGGATGAGTGGAGCAAGCGCATGGATGAGGTTAAACAGGAGGTGATGAAGTATGTCAACTCGAAGGTTAACCGATTCTCTCGTATTGCGGAGGTTATCGAGGAGGAGAAGGAGTTCGAAAAGACACCCTCGAAGAAGATTCGTCGTTTCCTCTACACTCAGAAACCTGGTGATCAGAAATAGTCTGATAGCTAAATAAACAAAATAGCCGAACCTATAAAGTTCGGCTATTTTGTTTTACTTTACTTGAGCAACCATATCTGCTCCATTGTTAATTAGATTGCGATAGATGTCGTAGCGCTTCATCACCTCATTGACGTAAGCCTCAGTCTGGCTACTGCCGGTGAATTTGCCGTGACGTACCAATTCGCTTTCATACACTTCGGGATCGGCCTTCGACTTAAGATAATGGGCTACCACCTTCCACGAATTGGGATCTTCGCCGTTGCTCTTTGCTAAACGACGTGCGTCGGTAACGTGACCTATGCCACCGTTATAGCAAGCAAGAATAATACTTAAGCGATCGTTCGCAGGAGTCGTGGGACTCATTTTAAGCATCTTGTCGATTTGTCGGAGTAGCTTGCCTGCAAGACGAATGTTCGTCTCGGGGTCGGCAATTGCCTCCTTGTCGACATTAAACTGTCGGCCAACGATGGGCATAATCTGCATAAGTCCGATGGCACCTCGCTTCGAAATCACATCTGAACGGAAACGTGACTCGCTGTAGGCTATGGCGCTCATCAACAGCCAATCCTGCCCCTCCTCCTCGCCTATGCGTCGCATCACTGCGTCATATGACGAGATAATCCACTCTTCATCGGCTGAAACATCGCTCAGCAATCGGCTCTGCTCGGGGATGGTGGGCACATTCGATGCTACATCCTCGGCTAAGAACTCCGAAGCGATGAAGGTTACTACAATAATAGTTAGAACGATCGTAAAAAAAGTTGTCTTTTTTGACATAAATGTGTGTTTTGTGGGCAGCTCACACCGTGCTGAAGAGCGTTAATCATAGAAACCCCACGAGATACCCATCTTGAACATACCCGGATTAAGCGGGTAACCTGCAACTGTGAAATACTCGTTGTTGCCAAACAAATCGTAATTCAAGTGCTGATATTTCAAGAAAATACGCATTCTCTTCCACTTCGCAGTCAAGAATACATCGAGATAGGGATAATTTCCCAACTCATACTCTCGCTGGTTGTAGAACGTTGCTAATGCCGGATTGTAAGATGGTGCATAATACGATGTATTAAAGCGACCATCGATACCAAACTGCATACGCAGTACCTTCTTCTTCTCTACCCAGAATTCGTAGTAGTAAGATAGGTATGCGCTGAGCAACGGTACGGGAATAACTTCTTGATTCGTACTCCACTGCAACAATGCCCTGTGGTCAAAATGAAATCCACCGAGGCGGAAATCTTTGCGTGCGTACACACTCGTAAGACTTATCGCATCGCTGTGTTGAGCGACTCGGCTTGTGGCGTCGTAGTATATCTTGTTACTCACTACACCCTGCCACACACCTGCCTCGAACGCCCAGTCGGGCAACTCGAGTGATGCCTCTATACGAGTCTCATCCTCCTGTTTAAAGGAGTTGAACCACACATAGTGGTTCGAGAATAGGTTCTCCTCCCAATATGAGGGCGATTGCTTGGTTTGTGAGAATCGTCCCGAGAGAATAACCGGATGACCTCGGAGTTTGGCCGTCAGTGCAATGTGTGCATTGATGGCAAAGTCTCCGCTCCTATAACCCGACGGGTAGTACTTGAGGTCGGCACCCCAGTCGGCAATTTTCTTTACCTTTCCGCTAATGGCTCCGTAGGCGTACCACGCAGTCTCCTTGTGTTTGCCCTGCTTGCCAGATAGGTAGTCGTTGAGGGCAAACTGCGAATAGGCATACATATCTATACCAATACCGCCACCCAAGCGACCCACGGCACCATTACGATCCCAAGGCTGAGCCTCGACAAAAAAGCGGTTTGATATTACTCGTTCGCGGATTGAGTCGCGCGATTCGAGAGGTGATATATACCAATCTTTATAATATACATCTTTCGTCGGAACAAACTCCCCATCCTCGCCTACCGAACCACGCTCGTTGGTGAACTCGGCATACTTGTCGGTGTAGAGCTTGCTCCACGCATTATATTCAAAAATGTGGCCAATGTATATAGCCGACAGGTCGGCAAGTGAAAAGTCGTAGTCCGTAACGGGCTGCAGGGGTATGGCCAACGCCTGCTTTACGAAGAACGAACTATTTCGGTATGAGTTCTCGGCCTCGGCTGGAGCCAACTTCATCGGCACTCCCGAAGGATGCTCGTAGATGGTGTCTGTCACAGCCCAAATACCTACAGCACCACCATTCTCGCGCTGTTTGATGCGGTTGTTGACGTATGCCGCATGAATCGAGTATCGCTTGCCTGTGTGCGAGAAGGCTACCGATAGGTTGTGGTTTGACGTGCGCTGCCAATCGTAGAGGCCCTTTGTGCCACGAGCCTTGTAGCTTACGTTGAAGCCCGTCGTAGGAGAGATGTTGTGTGCAGTGGTAACCTCGAAATGCTCCTCACGATAACGTTTCTGACCCGACTCAAGGTATGTAAAGTTAAGGTAGGGAGTCTTTGAGTTATAGAATGGCACATTCTCCATACGATAGGTGTAGGCATCGTATGACTGTGCAAATGTAAAGTCGGGGCTTGTGGGACGATAGAAGTAGTTGAATGGTAGAGTCGACTGGCCCAATCCGCCAAGCGACATATCGCCAGTGTCCTTCAATTGGTATGGATAGTCGATTCGCCAATTGTTGAGCGTGGTGTCGAGTGGCATAATATCCACATCGTTCATCTCGCGGCTGACGTTCCACATAAAGTTGGGCAGAGCACGAATCGAATCGTTGAAGTAGTACGACTCCAGAGGCTTGCGTATGCGACGCTCGCGCGTTGAATCCTGCTCACGTTCCTGTTCATCCTCGTCGCGTGTGTCGAAGGGGTTTGCGCCACCTAGGCCGACATCCTCTCCACGTTGCTGCGCTCGGGCAATAGCACGGGCATCCAATTGTGCAAATGACGAGAGGGGTGAAAGCGCACATATCGCCATCACTACTATCATCAATATGCGGGTTGAGAACTTCATCGTTGGGTAATAATAACTACTTTTTTGATATATTTATTGCCCAGCGGATGGCTGAAACAACCATATAGAGCAGAATAATAGCCGGAACGGCATAGCGGGTAAACAGTGCAATGAGCAGAATGCATACTGCGATGAACGAGTAGCGAATCTCGTTGCCCTGCCAGCCAAAGCCCTTAAATTTGAGCGCAAACATTCTAACCGGTGAGATAAGCATATATGCCATACCTATCGAGATAGTAACGATAGCCCAGCGGCATAGTGTGATATCGCCCGCAGCCATAAGCATTGCCAGTGAGAGGCAGAATAAACCATTAGCCGGTGTGGGCAAACCACAGAACTCGGTGGTCTGAGTGTCGTCGATATTGAACTTTGCCAAACGCAAAGCAGAGAATGCTACGATGATGAGTGTAAGGTAGCGACTCCACTCGGGCAGAGTAGCCGATGCAGGAGCCAAATCCCAAAGGCAGAACATTGCCACTGCAGGCACCAAGCCAAATGACACCATATCGGCCAAAGAGTCCAGCTCAACACCTATGGCAGAAGTGCTTTTCAGAAGTCGTGCGGCAAAGCCATCGAAGAAATCGAATACGGCCGATGCCACCACTAACCAAAATGCCAACTCGAAGTCGGCGTGCAATAAAAGTGCTACCACTGCACTCGATCCACAAATCAAGTTACCCAGCGTTAGCATATTAGGTATCGTAAAGAGTCTAATCTTCATCTTTTTCGAAATAAAACCCGATAATAATCGGCAAAGTTACGAATAATTTTTTATCTTTGTGTAATTCTTTAAAAAACTTGCTATATAAATATGAGTAATAATACATATTGTGTGATTATGGCGGGTGGTGTGGGCACTCGTTTCTGGCCTATGAGCCGCCGTAATATGCCAAAACAGTTCCTAGACATACTCGGTACGGGTAAATCATTTATCCGCGCAACCTATGAGCGATTTCTACCAATCGTGCCCAGCGATAACTTTTTGGTAGTGACTAATCGTGCTTACAAGGATTTGGTCTTGGAGCATATTCCTGAACTCAAACCCGAGCAGGTGTTGTGCGAGCCAGTTGGTCGTAACACCGCCCCTGCTATTGCCTATGCGGCGCATACTCTTCGCAAGCAATGTGCCGATGCAAGGATGATTGTTACACCATCGGATCATTTGATTCTCAATGAAGCTGAGTTTCAGGTGGCTATAAAGGATTGTCTGGAGTTTGTGGCTGATAATGATGCACTGATGACAGTAGGTATTGAACCCACTCGACCCGATACGGGATATGGCTATTTGCAGAAGTCGGATAGCAATGTCGTTTCGCGCGTAAAGTGTTTTACCGAGAAGCCTAATTTGGAGCTTGCTCAGACTTTTGTGGATTGTGGTGAGTTTGTGTGGAATTCGGGCCTTTTTGTATGGCGAATCGATACTATTATGCGTGCCTTTGAGGTGTACTTGCCCGAGCATCACGCCCTCTTCTCGATGATTGACGATAAACTCGGAACTGACCAGGAGCGCGAGGCAGTCGAGCAGGCATTTGTCGAGAGCAAGGCCATATCTATCGATTATGGTGTGATGGAGAAGGCTGATAATGTCTATGTGCGTTGCAGCGATTTTGGCTGGAGCGACGTGGGGACGTGGGGATCGGTATACCAACTTTCGGAGAAAGATCGAGACGAAAATATGCTCACAAATGATGGGTGCTATGTCTATAATACACATAAATCAATAGTTTCGGTACCGAATGGTAAGGTGGCTGTAGTCAAGGGTTTAGATGATTACATTGTGGTCGATACCGAGGATGTGCTTTTGGTCTGTCCGCGTAGCGACGAGCAGAGCATTAAGAAGTATATCGACGATGTGCGTTTCGACAAGGGAGAGAAATATGTGTAGTTGATTCTGATATACAATTACGGAAATAGAGTTTAGGGTGTCCAAAATGAGTAGGACACCCTCTTTTTTTGCCACGATTATTCTGCTTTTTTGAGTAAAAATTCTTACATTTGTAAGAATATATACCTTTGTGGATAGTTTTGAAGCAAAAATTATAAACAAAAATAGAGATTATGGAACAACAGAAACAGAAAATCGCTCTGCCCGATAACGCATATCGCGAGCTCAAAGCGGGTGAAGAGTACAAGCCTTTGATGCCGGCATCATCGACTCCGGCAGAGGTAACACCCTATTCGGTTACGATGGGTATCGTAATGGCAATTATCTTCTCGGCGGCGGCCGCCTTCCTCGGCTTGAAGGTTGGTCAGGTATTCGAGGCGGCTATCCCTATCGCAATTATCGCCGTAGGTATGGGAACAGCGTTGGGTAAGAAGAATATGCTCGGTCAGAATATCATCATCCAGTCGATCGGTGCATCGTCGGGCGTGATTGTGGCTGGTGCTATCTTTACCCTGCCTGCACTCTATATCCTTGATTTGGATGCGCAGTTCTACCAGATTTTCCTCTCGTCGATGCTCGGCGGTGTGTTGGGTATTGTGTTGCTTATCCCCTTCAGAAAGTATTTCGTTAAGGATATGCACGGTAAGTACCCCTTCCCCGAGGCTACGGCTACAACCGAGGTGCTGGTATCGGGCGAGAAGGGCGGTAATCAGGCTAAGTTGTTGGCTGTTGCTGGTTTGATTGGTGGATTGTACGACTTTGCAGTGAGCACGTTTGGTGCTTGGACTGAGGTTGTATCAACTCGTCTGACAGCGTTTGGTACGATGTGCGCCGATAAGTTTAAGGTTGTTTTCTCGCTCAACACAGGTGCCGCTGTGTTGGGCTTGGGTTATATCATCGGCTTGAAGTATGCCGTGATTATCACCGCAGGCTCGTGCCTTGTGTGGTTCCTCATCGTGCCTCTGATTGGCTCTATCGCTCCCGATGCGGCATCGCTTACCCCCGAGACAATCTTTACCGATTACGGTCGTCCCATCGGTATTGGTGGTATCGCTATGGCTGGTTTGATTGGTATCATCCGTCAGGCAGGTATCATCCGTCAGGCGGTGGGCTTGGCCGTTAGCGAGCTTACATCGAAGAAAGATGGCGCGGCTGTTGTCGTTGAGCGTACACAGCGCGACCTGCCTATGAAACTTATCCTCTCGGTACTTATCGCGGCGCTTATCGCTTGCTGGGTATTCTTCCAGTTTGGTCTGCTTGGTAATGGCGTGCAGAGTATCGTGGCATTGCTTATCGTGTTTGTTATTGCATTCTTGTTCACTACCGTGGCGGCTAACGCTATCGCTATCGTGGGTACTAACCCCGTGTCGGGTATGACTCTTATGACACTTATCCTTTCATCGTTGGTGCTCGTTAGTATCGGCTTGAATGGCGCTGAGGGTATGACTGCCGCACTGATTATCGGTGGTGTTGTTTGTACAGCATTGTCGATGGCTGGTGGTTTTATCACCGACCTTAAGATTGGCTATTGGCTCGGTACTACTCCCAAGAAGCAGGAGGGTTGGAAGTTCCTCGGTACATTCGTGTCGGCGGCAACCGTTGCGGGTGTGATGATCGTGTTGAACGATACCTACGGCTTCACAGGCGAGGATGCGTTGGTTGCTCCTCAGGCGAATGCTATGGCGGCTGTTATCCAGCCTTTGATGACGGGCGGCTCTACACCCTGGATTCTCTACTTTATGGGTGCGGCGTTGGCATTGGTGCTGACCTCGATAGGTGTGCCTGCGTTGGCATTCTCGTTGGGTATGTTTATCCCTATGTATCTCAATGCTCCGCTCGTAGTGGGTGGTTTGATTGCTTGGTTCGTATCGTCTCGCTCGAAGAATGAGGCCTTGAATAAGGCTCGCTTCGACCGCGGTACGCTCATTGCTTCGGGCTTTATCGCTGGTGGCGCTTTGATGGGCGTTGTGTCGGCCGTGTTGAAGTTCGTCGGCGTAGAGTGGTTTATGACTGACTGGGCTGCATCGAAGAGCGCCGAGTGGTTAGGCTTGGTGATGTATATGGTGCTGATTGCCTATATGGCTTGGCATACAATGCGTGCAAAGAAAGAGGAGTAATCATTTAATAAAGAAATAGATATGGAACTTAAAGATAGATTTTTGAAATATGTCTCTTTCGATACACAGTCATCGGAGGAGAGCGAGTCATTCCCCTCGACCGACAAGCAGTTGGTGTTGCTTAACTATCTGGCCGACGAGATGCGCTCGTTGGGTCTGGAGGATGTAACGGTCGATAAGTATGGCTACACGATGGGTACAATTCCCGCATCGGAGGGCTACGAGAATGCTCCCGTCATTGGCTTCATTGCTCACGTCGATACATCGCCCGATATGAGTGGTAAGGATGTGAAACCGCACGTGATTGAGGAGTACGATGGTGGCGATATTATGCTCAACGGCTCACTCACGATGCGTGTGGCCGACTTCCCCGAGTTAAAGGATTTTGTGGGACACACCATCATTCACACCGATGGTACTACCCTGCTGGGTGCTGATGATAAGGCCGGCTGTGCCGAGATTATGTCGGCGGCTGAGTACCTGATGTCGCACCCCGAGGTCAAGCACGGCAAGATTCGTATCGGCTTTACGCCCGACGAGGAGATTGGTCGTGGTGTAGATTACTTCGATGTGGCGGCCTTTGGTGCCGACTTTGCCTACACGATGGATGGAAGCTCGGAGGGTGAGTTGGAGTATGAGAACTTCAACGCCGCTTCGGCTGTTATCGAGGTGCAGGGCAGAAATGTACACCCTGGCTATGCTAAGAATAAGATGATCAATGCCATTCAGGTAGCTTGCGAACTTAATTCGTTAGTACCTACTGTCGAGCGTCCCGAATATACTGAGGGTTACGAGGGCTTTTACCACTGCGTAGGCTTTAATGGTACGGTAGAGAATGCGAAGATTTCGTACATCATCCGCGACCACTGCAGCGAGAAGTTCGAGCAGAAGAAGGTTTACATCTGGTCGTGCGTCGATCTTCTGAAGAAGAAGTATGGCGAGGAGGTTTTGACCCTTACTTTGAAGGATCAGTACTACAATATGCGTAAGATGGTTGAGCCGCATCCTCAGGTTATCGAGAAGGCTATGGAGGCTATGCGTATGGCCGATGTGGAGCCCAAGATTAAGCCCATTCGTGGCGGTACCGATGGTGCACGCCTCTCGTTTATGGGGCTACCCTGCCCTAATATCTTTGCGGGCGGTATGAACTTCCACGGCAAGTTTGAGTATTGCTCGCTCAATACGATGAAGAAGGCTGAGCAGGTGATTATCAACTTGGCTCAGTTGTGGGCAAAATAAAAACAGATGCGCTATGAATGGTTTTAAGTCGATTGACCCAGCACAGATAACCGATAATTTTATCAAATTAATCGGTGCCGACTGGATGCTTATCACCGCTGGTGATCATGTTGCTCACAATACGATGACCGCCTCGTGGGGTTCTGTTGGATATATGTGGAATAGACCTATTGCTGTGGCTGTTGTACGTCCGCAGCGTCACACGTTTGAGTTTACCGAGCGTGAGTCGATGATGACTCTATCGTTCCTTGCGGAGGAGTATCGTGATGCGTTGCAGTATTGCGGAACTCACTCGGGCCGCGACGAGGATAAAATCTCGAAGGCAGGCCTCTCGGTTGCCTTTACCGATGGTGATGTGCCAGCAATTGCACAAGCTCGCCTAGTGTTGGAGTGTCGCAAGATGTATGTCGACGATCTTCGTGCTGAAAACTTTCTGGATCAATCGATTGTCGAGAAATGGTATGCTGCGGGCGATTTCCATCGTGCCTATGTGATGGAGATTGCGAGCGCTTATATTAAGGAGTAAGATGAACAGATACGGATATATAAAAGTGGCGGCCGCTACCCCATCGGTGCGTGTGGCCGACTGCGAATACAATGGCGAACGCATCCTTGCGATGATGCAGGAGGCTGCCGACAAGGGTGTTAAGGCTCTGGTATTCCCCGAGTTGAGCCTAACGGCCTATACGTGTCAGGATCTCTTCCTGCAGAACTCATTGTTGCGTAGTGCTGAGCAGAGGCTTATGCAGATTGTCGAGGCGAGTGTGGATTTTCCGTTGGTAGCCATCGTTGGAGTGCCTCTTGCGCTGAATAACAAACTATATAACTGTGCAGCCGTAATCTCGCAGGGAATGTTGATTGGCGTTGTGCCAAAGAGTTATCTATCGGCTTCGGAGCGTAAGTATTTCGATTCGGGAGCAAACAACAGTGCCGAGGAGATTGAAGTTGCAGGTTTCTCGGCTCCGTTTGGTGCCGACCTTACATTTGCTATCGATGGCGTGCGTTTCTGCGTAGAGATTGGTGATGATGTTTCGGCACCAATGCCACCCTCTTCGTCGCAGGCGTTGCAGGGTGCACAAATGGTATTCCACCTATCGGCATCGCCCGAATTGGCAACCTGGCAACAGACGCGTGAGGAGTTGATTCGTAACTATTCATCACGCATATGTGCGGCGTATGTATCGGCATCGGCAGGTTTTGGCGAGTCAACAACCGATATGACCTTTGCGGGTTGTGGTGTGATTGTGGAGAATGGCAAAGCCCTTGCCGTAGGTCAGCGTTTTGGTATGGATGAGCAGCTTGTTGTTGCCGACGTAGATGTGGAACTGATTGCGAACCGTCGTCGCCAGAAGGCCTCATTTGCAAGTAATAGCGAACTGCCCTACTATCGTCGTTTCGACATCTTCTCACCCGAAGGTGTGGAGTGTGAGGGTGAGTTCACACGCAAAATTAATGCTATGCCCTTCGTGCCACAGAACGCAGATGAGTGCGATAAACGTTGTGAGGAGATTTTCTCTATCCAGATGATGGGCCTTGTGAAACGTTTGAAGCACACCTCGTGCAAGAGTGCCGTAATCGGTATTTCAGGCGGTTTGGATTCGACGTTGGCTCTGCTGGTGACAATCAAGGCTTTTGATGTATTGGGCCTCGATCGCAAGGGTATCGTTGGCGTTACTATGCCGGGATTTGGTACGACCGACCGCACCTACAACAACGCGGTGACAATGATTAAGGAGTTTGGTGTGACATTCAGAGAGATACCTATCGCAGCAGCCTGCAAACAGCATTTTGCCGATATAGGTCTGCCCGAAGGTGACCGCTCGGTGACGTATGAAAATGCACAGGCGCGCGAGCGTACACAGATTTTGATGGACGTTGCCAATATGACCGGAGGAATGGTTGTCGGCACAGGCGATTTGAGCGAGTTGGCGCTGGGTTGGGCTACATACAATGGCGATCAGATGTCGATGTATGGTGTCAACGCATCGGTGCCAAAGACTTTGGTGCGTCATATGGTTGAGTGGAGAGCCGCAAACGAGGTAAATGAGGCTGTAAGCCGCGCTTTGAAGGATGTGGTGGCTACACCCGTAAGCCCCGAGTTGTTGCCCGCCGATGAGCAGGGAAAGATTGCTCAGAAGACTGAGGACCTTGTGGGACCATACGAGTTGCACGACTTTTTTATCTACAACTTTATCCGCAACGGATTCTCGCCTGCCAAGATTCTCTTTATGGCAGAGAATGCCTTTGAGGGTAAGTACGATAGAGAGACTATACTCAAGTGGCTCAAGACATTCTTGCGTCGATTCTTTATGCAGCAGTTCAAGCGTTCGGCAATGCCCGATGGCCCCAAGGTGGGTAGTGTCTCACTCTCACCACGAGGCGACTGGCAGATGCCTTCGGATGCAGTGGCTGCGGTGTGGTTAAATGAATGTGAAAACTTATAAGACTATGAAGAAGATTATAATACTTGTTGTTGCGGCAATTACACTTACGGCGACCAATGCTCAGGCTCAAAACTGGCTTGATGCGTTGAAAGGTGTTGCAACAACTGCTATCGATTCAGTAACGGGTGGTCAGCTTACAGCCAATGCATTGTATGGCGCTTGGTCATACAATCAGCCAGGAATAAAGCTTTCGTCAAGCACAAACACTTTGTCGGACCTCACAGCTTCGGCTGCTGCTTCGACCCTGCAGAGTAAGATGGCGACCTATTATGAAAAGGTGGGCATTAAGGCTGGAGCTTGTAGCTTTGCATTCAACGAGGATGGTACATTTATCTCTACATTTGGTCAGAGAACATCGACAGGTACATTCACCTTCAATGCAGAGACTAATCAGCTCGTTTTGCAGTATAACACAGGATTGCTCAAGTTGGGAACCATCAATGCGTATGCATATATAAATGGTAGCAATCTGCAGCTACTCTTCCCGATGGATAAGTTGCTTTCGTTGCTCTCGTCGTTGGGCTCAGCAAATAGTTCTCTTGCGACGATTACGTCACTGCTCAAGAGCTATGATAGTGTGAAGATTGGTTTTGAATTCTCGAAATAATGAGTAGATTAATCTATATACTCACATTTTGTGTGGCTCTGTCGGCAACACATTCAGCCCAAGCTCAATCGTTCGATGCCTTGTTGAATAGCTTGAGTAGCTTTTTGGGCGTATCAGAGACTCCCCCTATGCAAGAGCCAAAGCCGGTGTATCCGAGCGTGGAGGAGTTGTCGGGACGATTTGCTTACGATGAGCTTGCTATTGAATACAAGGGCGATAGCTCGCTGGCATCGTTGGCGGTAGCAACGCTTGAGAGTCAGTTGCCGCTCATAGCCGAGAAATTGGGCTTGATTGCGGGTCGCGATTATATGAATGTATCGGAGGATGGATCGATGGTGATTGTTCGCGAGAATTATCAGATGCCACTCTATTGTTCGGCCTACGACTCTGCTACGGGCGAAGCATCGATAATGATTCGTATGCTCGAACAGAATATCAATATCAAGGCTTCGGTTACGAAGGTAGATGGCAGATATCGTATTCTCTTTGATGCACGCGAGATGCTTGCTATAATGGCCGAGCACTACTCTAAATTCAATGAGAATACTACCCTGCAGATGGTTAAAGGGGTGATTGACGCATATCCTGGTGTCAGAGTTGGCGCTTTTATGTGTAAGTAATAATTACTGAGAATAAAAAAAAGGTGTCCGAAAACGGCACCTTTTTTATTGCTGATATTGCATCCATCCTACCAGCGACGACGACGCTGGCGGCGTTGTTTCATCTTGCGGAAGATACCTGCCACGAGCAAAGCTCCAAAGGCCAGAAGAATGACAACTACCATCCAGTTGTTTAGGTTGTCGCCCTTCACGCGTGACCACATAGCAAGTAGTGCCTCGGTGCGTGAGCCACTGTCGTGCATCATTGCACAGCGCTCGATAACCGTGCGGTCGGGATACATTACAGGGTTTATCACTACACTATCAGCATCCTCGCCAAAGAAATATGTAAGATCCTGTGGCTGCTCCAGTCCTGCCTCAGCGGCGGACTCGGTCATATAGTCGAGAACCTCAGGAGAACTGATAACACTCACGTAGCCAATCTCCTCCATATTGCGGATGGCATTCTCGGGCATACACATAAAGTTGATGAAGTATGATGCAGCCTTCACATTCTTAGCATACTTGGGAATTACCCAGCCATCGAACCAAACGATACTACCCTCCTTGGGTACGGTGTAATCCAACTCCACACCTACGGTTGCAGCCTCCTCGATAGACCACTGGGCATCGCCACTCCACGAGAGGTTGAGCCACGCTGTCTCTTTGGTCATAATCTCCTTGCCAAAGTCAGCCTCCCAACCGGCAACGTAAGGCTTCGCCTTCTTTAGAAGAGCCTCGACTGTAGCGATAGCCTCGTCCGATGAGTCGTGCATAAGATCCTGCATTGTCACCTCGCCAGCCTTCAGGCGCTCCTGGTTGGCATAAATCAAAAGTGGGCTATATACATCACGGAACGCATCCTTGATAAGGAGTTTCTTGTTGAACTTGGGATTCCACAGCGCGCTCCACGTGCTTACCTCCTCCTGGCTGACATATCGTTTGTTGTAGAGGAAGCCCGTAGTACCCCACATATAACCTACTGCATAGTCGTTGGCATTCTTACCGCCTCCGTCGATGTTGTTGAAGACTTCGTGTATATAGGGCGAAACATTGCCTAAGTAGTTAGGGGTCGAGCCGAAATCCTTGTTTAAGGGGAGCAGAAGATCATTCTTGAGCATACGCTCGATGATATACTCCGAGGGACAAGTCACGTCGAAATCCTCCTTGCCTCGCTCAATCTTTGCAAGCATAATCTCGTTGATGTCGAAGAGCTGGTATACAACCTCGACCTCCTCGCCTGTCTGCTCGTAGTACCACTCCTCAAACTCGGCGAGCAACGACTCGTCGATATAGTCGGCCCAGTTGTAGACCTTGAGTATCTTCTGGCGAGCATCATCCCTCGAACATGCTGTGGTGAAGAGCATCGCCGCAGCGAAAACAAAATATATTAAACGTCTCATTCTTATACCTCCTTTCGTTTGGCAGCTCGCTGTGAGCGAATGTTGATTACGATGAGCAATATCAAGACCGTCATAAAGATGATGGTCGAGAGGGGGCGCAACTCGGGCGTAAGACCACCCTTGCGAGCATCGGCGTAGATGTAGGTAGAGAGTGTCTCCAAGCCCTCGGTACCGATGGTGAAGATGGTCACGGCAAAATCATCGATAGAGAGTGTGAAGGCCAGAATAAAACCTGAAATCATACCCGGCTTAATCTCGGGAATGATGACCTTACGCAGAGCCTGCCACGGTGTAGCACCCAAATCGAGTGCAGCCTCGTAGATGTTGGGATTCATCTGTTGCAGACGCGGTATAACGCACAGCACGACATAGGGCGTACAGAATGTAACGTGTGCCAGAATAACGGTCGTGTAACCCTGTGTGATGCCGAGGCTGACAAAGAGCAGGAACAACGAGATACCTGTGATGATATCGGGGTTCAACATTGGTATGCTGTTCAGCGAATTGATGATAGCCTTCTTGCGTCCGTAGAGATTGTGGATGCCGATGGCGGCTATACTACCCAAAATGGTGGAGATAGCGGCTGCCACGATGGCAATGATGAGTGTATTCTCAATGGCGCTCAGCAATGAATGGTGCACACCGCCCGAAAAGAGCGAGGTGTAGAGCTTGGTTGAGAAGCCTGTCCAGTTGCCTAATACCTTAGCTTCGGTGAACGAGAAGATGGCAATAATGAGGATTGGTGCATAAAGCATCGCCAATAACAGCCATAGGTAGGCTTGTGCAAAAAAACGCTTCATTAGATGATTCCTCCTTCATTTGAGGCACGATCCTCGTCACCGTCGCTGAAGAGGTTGGTTGCAAATATGATGACCAACATAATGAGCGACAAGGCTGCGCCATAGTTCCACATTCCGTTATTGATATTCTCCTGAATGGTAGTACCGAAGAGTTTGATGTTGTTCATAGTGAGCAACTCCGAGATAGCGAAAGTCGAGATGGTGGGCATAAATACCATCATAATTCCGCTCATCACTCCAGGCATCGAGAGAGGTATTACAACCTTCTTGAATACAGTCCACGGACTTGCTCCAAGGTCCTGTGCAGCTTCGATATAGCTGTGATCCATCTTCTGCATTACGTTGTAGATGGGGTAAATCATAAATGGCAGGAAGTTATATACCATACCAAAAATGAGCGCACCCTCACCAAGTGGCAGATGAAGGAAGTCGAACAAGGCGACCGTTGCCAGAGTGCGGACAAGAATGTTAATCCACATAGGCAGGATGAATAGAACGACCATAACCTTAGAACGACACAATGATGAATTGCTCAGGATGTAGGCTGCGGGATATCCCAAAAGTATGCACAGCACGGTGGTGATAATGGCAATACCAATCGAATAGACGAAGGTGTTGGCTGCCTCGGGGCTGGAGATGAACTTCGAAAAGTTCTGCAGCGTGAAGTTGCCATCGGCATCCTGAAATGCATACAGGAAGATGAGTATCAGCGGCAAAACCACAAAGAGCGACAGGAATATCACATAAGGGATACTCCAAGTGCTACGCTTGAGGAAGAATCTTAATAGTTGTTTCATCTTTAAGAGATAGAGCCTTAATGGTTTATACTCGCTTAATGCGTATATCATCGGGCAAAATCTTGATGCCGACAATGTCGCGGTCATCCCATACATCGTGTGTGTCGACGTAGATGTTGTCGTTATCCTCGGTGCGAACGGTCAGGTGGTAGTGATTGCCTTTATAGAGTATAAAGCGTACATCGCCTACGAGCATACCATCCTCCTTGTTGTCCATCAACTCGATCTTGTCGAAATCGACCTCCACTGTAACCTTCTCGCCTCCTGAGATACCCTCCTGTTCGTTGCATACGAACTGTGTAGAGAGGAACTCGACGTGAGTAGAGTCAATCATCGTAGCCTCAAAGGTGTTTGTAGTGCGCTCCTTCTGCATAACGTGAATGTCGGAAGGCTTGATAATCATACTCACCTCCTGGCCCACCTCAAAGGCGTTGTAGTCCTGAATCATAATCTCGTAGCCATCCTTGGTGGTAACGGTCATCTCGTAGTGCACACCCTTAAATATGCAAGACTGCACCGTTCCCTCTAGCATGCCAGAGTCGGTCTTAGCCATAATGTATACATCCTCAGGACGAATAACTACATCAACGGGTACATTCTCGCCAAAGCCCTCGTCGATACACTCCCATTCGCGGTTCATAAAGTACACCGAGTGGTCGCAAATCATTTTACCATTGAGGATGTTACTCTCGCCAATAAAGTCGGCAACAAATGAATTTGCGGGCTCGTTGTAGATATCGGTAGGTGTGCCAATTTGTTGTACGCGACCCTCGCTCATTACCACAATAGTGTCGCTGAGTGTGAGAGCCTCCTCCTGGTCGTGAGTAACGTACACAAAGGTAATACCCAAGGTCTTGTGAATATCCTTGAGCTCCATCTGCATATCCTTACGCATCTTGAGGTCCAACGCTGCCAGGGGCTCGTCCAAGAGAAGCACCTGCGGTCGGTTTACGATAGCGCGGGCAATGGCTACACGCTGCTGCTGACCACCCGAGAGTGAGTTTACGTCGCGCCACTCGTAGTCGGTCATACCTACCATCTTCAGCGCCTTGCGAACACGAATCTCTATCTCGTCATCCTTGACCTTCTTGAGTTTAAGACCAAAGGCCACATTGTCGTAAACATTCAGATGCGGGAAGAGTGCATAGCGCTGGAATACGGTATTTACAGGACGCTCGTGTGGAGGTATCTTAGTAATATCTTTGCCATCGATACGAATCTCGCCTTCGTCGGCTGTGCCGAAACCCGCTAAAATGCGTAAAAGTGTAGTCTTACCACAACCCGAAGGGCCGAGAATAGTCACAAACTCACCCTTCTTTACAAACAAACTAACATCATCCAATACCTGCTTGTCGCCAAAACTTTTCGATATATGGCTCAACTCGATGATGAAATTTGAATCTTTCATTTCTTTATTACTTAATTCGGGATTAATAAATTCAATATAGTTATTTCACCTTGCGGGCGATATGCTTTACGGCCTTTACAACATCGAACTTCCACGTCAGACCTACGTTGATGGCGTGACGCTTGGTGTAGTTGTTTGATGACCATACGGCGTGCAGTCGTACGCTCTTATTCTCCTTCAGAGGGAAGTATTCGATACCGGCACCATAGTAGATGTAGTCATCACCTGCAATAAGATATGCGGGCATAACGCTGCTCGACTCCTCGTTAATCTCAATCATATCGTCGGTGTCGAGATATTCGCCCCAGAAGTCATACTCAAGAGGCTCAGAGGTTTGCTCCCAGCCAAATTTAGCAAATAATCGCAACGACTCACCGATGTAGTACGAAGGCATAACGTTGAGTGTTACGTCGTTGAACATATCCTTGACTTTTGTTCCTCGCATAATGTAATCAACGCCGAGCGAGAGATCGCCGATGTAGAACATATTTCCCAATGCCACCATCTTCACGAACTCTCCGGGGGTGTACTCCAGAAGGTTTGCAGTCCAGATTGATTCGTAGCTATCCCAAGCACCATACCATCCCAAGTTATATGAGTACATATTATCCTCGAGGGGGACGTATGCAAAGGGTGAGTTGGTTACCTGAAGGGCAAAAGAGGTTGTCTCCGACTTGTTGGTCCACATAGCCTTGGCGCCCCACTGATAGCAGGCGAAACTGTTGTAGAACATCGAGTTCATATCGAAATATGAGTCGATATCGTAGGCGTCGTACTCGTAACTACCGACCATAAGAATATCCTTACCACCGGTGAATGAGAATCCTCCGATGTCGTAGGTGAGCGTGAGCCAGTCGGTATTATCAAAAACGGAATCGTCCTCGCCGTGAGCTGCAAACAGACGTTGGCTTAGCGAGTATGAAAAGTGCTTGCTGATTTTACCGTCAATGTTAAGATAAAAACCATCTCCGCCAAATCCTGCGGAGTCACCGGAGACTACGCGGTTGTAACCAAAGCGTGAATCCAACGAAATAGATGGAATAAAGCTGTTCTCTTCTTCCACAATAGTTACATCCTCCCCGGATGAAGACCCATAGGCCGACGCACTACTATTCACTTCCTGCGCCCAAACCGTAGAGCCAGCCATAATGAGTATGGCCCCCAAAAAGGTTAAGTGTCTCTTCATTAAGCAGTAAAAAAGTTAAATTACATAAGAGTATTGTTTTATTATTGCACTTTCGTTTTGCTCTGTGTTAAAAAAAATGCGGTCATTGGGGAGCGCTGTCGTCCTATAACCACATTTGTGTACAAAAATAGAACAAAATATCGAATTTCCAACCCCTATGGACAACTTTTTTTACTATATTTATTTTAGTACGATTGTGTCTGAGGCAATTTTGTAATTGTGGAGTGTGGAATTACCACGCAGAGTGCGGTGTTAAGTGGGTAAAAGTGTGGCGGGATAATATCTTTTATGGATTATGGGGTGATTAAAATAGTCTTTAATCCATGTTGATTTAATGAAAAATAAATTATACCTTTGCCTAAAGGCTTTTTGTGTGCAACTCTATTTTGGGTTGTCGTAAATAATGCCTCACGAACACGAAACCTAATTTTGAACATTAAGCATTGCATTATGTATGCATTGTTAAACGTTTGTGTATGAAAGGAGTACTTAAGCTCATTCCTATAGCAATTACAGCTCTGCTTATGTTGTGTGCATCGGTCGATAGAGAGAATCTTAAGCCAATGTACACCACAGCTATTGACCTTACTCAGGATGGATGCGTTGTTATGGCCAACAAAGGAACCAGCGATGTGGTGTTGTATGCTGCAGATGGCAGTGTGGAGCGTTGCTTTGCATTCGATGAATCACCCACGGGTGTTGTGGTGTCGGGTGACGATATTTACGTGACAAGCAGTAATGCAGATGGTTATATCACACGTATAGGACTGAAGGATGGCGCAAAACGCTATAAAACCAAGACAGCAATGGGTGCTTGTTCGCCACTGCTGAGCCACGATGGCAAGAAGGTTTATGTGCTAAATCGATATAAGGGCACGGTGAGCGAAGTTGATGCCTCGACGGGTGAAGTGTTGCGTTCGGTTGCGGTGTTGCGCGAGCCTTGCGATGCTGTTTTGTCACCCGATGGTAAATATTTATATGTGAATAATCACTTCCCCGCGCAGCGTGCCGATGTGGAATATGTGGCAGCGGATGTGTCGGTGATTGATTGTGATAGCTTTTTGAAAATTAAGGATATAAAGCTGAGTAACGGAAGTAATGCTTTGCGAGGTATTGCCGTCTCGCCCGATGGCAGATATGTATTCGTATCGCATAACCTAGGCCGTTTCCAGGTGCCTACGTCGCAGTTGCAGCAGGGCTGGATGAATACCAATGCTGTGAGTGTTATCGACACCTCGACGCAAAGTCTTGTGGGTTCAGTGTCGCTCGATGAGCCAGATCGTGGTGCAGGCGGAATCTGGGGTGTGGAGTGTGACGGGGAGTGGCTCGTGACCTCGCATTCGGGAACGCACGACGTGAGCATAGTCGATTATAAGGCTATGGTTGATAAACTTGAGGCTTATGCCGATAAATCGAAACTGGATTACGATCTCTACTTTATGCGTGGCATACGCACTCGCCTACCCATTGTTGGTAATGGTCCACGTGCTATGGTGTTGCGAGACGGTAAGCTGTATCTGCCCACATATTTCTCCGATACGCTCAACGTGGTAAATTTGGCCGACGCGAATGTAGAGTCGATAGCATATAATCCCGCCCGCGTGGAGTCACCTCGCGATAAGGGCGAGCGAGCGTTTAATGATGCATCGCTCTGTTATCAGAATTGGCAGTCGTGTAATGGTTGTCATCCCGACGATGGTCGCACCGATGGTATGAATTGGGATTTGATGAACGACGGCATTGGCAACCCCAAAAACTGCAAGAGTATGCTCTTCAGTTTCCAGACTCCGAAGAATATGATTTCGGGCATACGCGATCACGCTGGCATTGCTGTTAGAGCTGGATATAAGTTTATTCAATTCTGTGATATTGATGAACAAACAGCGCTTTATGTCGATGAATACATTAAGTCATTGGAACCTCTGCCAAGCCCCTATTTGGTCGATGGCGAACTCTCTCCAAAGGCTTTGCAAGGTCGCAAGGTGTATGAAAAATATGGATGTGTTGAGTGCCACTCGGGCCCCTATTATACAGATATGCAGATGCACCACATTGGCCAGGATGTAGAGTTTGAGCAGGGATGGGATACCCCTACTCTACGCGAGGTGTGGCGTACGGCACCCTATCTGTTTGACGGTCGTGCCGCTACGATGGTGGATGTGTTTTATGAGCATAAGCACGGTATCGATGGTAAAATATCACGTAAGGATGCCGAGGCATTGGCTGAATATGTAAATTCGTTGTAAAAGATAGATGACAAGAAAGATTTTTAATATATACCGTTCGCAGGCGGTGGGATTTGAGAGAGCGCTTGATGAGATGCTTGCCGCCATTGTTGAGAACGAGAATGAGGTTATCCGCATCGTAGTGTTTGGTGCGCCAAATAATAATGATGAGTATGTACGCCAGCGTTCGATTCTCGAGCAGCGCTGCAATGAGACTTTTTGCGAGCGAACTCCTATGGTTGGCTACATTGCGCAGGCTCCTTTGCGTTATACATTGGCCGCCGAGGTCACTTTTGTTGACAAGAGCGCTGCGGCAAACATTGTAAGATGTAAGGATTACATCCGCATAGGCGACGAGATTTTGTCATCTGCCATCTATTCGTCGCTCGAGTACGGCATTGCCCAGCAGGCTGAAAGTATATTTGCACGTATGACCGAAATGCTAAAGGCTGAGGGCATTACCACCTCTGACATAGTGCGTCAGTGGAACTACATTGAGAATATTACACACCTCTCTTCACAGGGTCAGCATTACCAACTCTTCAACGATGCTCGCAGTAGTTTTTACAATGCCTGCAGTTGGGAGAACGGCTACCCTGCCGCTACAGGTATTGGCACACAGATGGGCGGTGTAATGGTAATGTTCGATGCGGTATGCGATAGTGCCCAGCATTCAACAGCAGTAGATAATCCGTTGCAGGTATCAGCACACGCCTATTCGCAGCAGGTGCTCATCAATACCACCGAGGCGCATAAGACTACTCCCAAGTTTGAACGTGCCCGATATATGAAGGCTGATGAGTCTTCGGTGTATATATCAGGTACGGCGGCTATTCGCGGCGAGGAGAGTTGCCGAGAGGATGCTGTTGGTCAGACTCGCCTTACGATGGAGAATATCGACTATCTGATTAGTGTAGAAAATCTCATAAAGAGTGGTATTGTCGAGCCGCAGACGATGGCTTACGCCTCGCTTAGGGCCTATCTTAAGCATCGAGCCGATTTGTCGGCCGTTGTTGAGTGGATGGAGCAGAATTATCCTCAGGTAGATGTTCTGTATCTGTGGGCCGATATTTGCCGTGAGGAGCTTCTTATTGAGATTGAAGGAATTGCCAAGGGTAATAATTAACACCTAAAACTATTATACTGCTATGAAATTACGAGTTTTCTTGTTGCTGGCACTTTTGTGTGTGACTAATGCGTGGGCAAATATCTCTGCGCAGAAGGCACATCAGATGCGCTCTGAGGCTGAGTTGGTATACTTCAGTGTGGAGTCGGTGCGTGAGGCTTATAAGGATTTTTGTAAAACGAAGGGCTATGATGCCGAGCGCTATGGTGCATTGCTTGCCGAGTTGGAGAAGGCTTGTGCTCCGCAGAGTGGCGTGAGTGACGAAAAAAAGATTTCACTAAAGCGTGAGATATTGCTATCTAATCCGCTGTTAGACAATGCAAAGATTATTGTCGGTCGTTACCGCATTGGTGATAAGGCTCGTGAGGTTATGGCACCCTCGCTTGGTACGCAGAACAACAACTGGTCAAACCAGGCATCTGCGTCGCGTAATGGTTTCGATGCTGAGATTGCCGAGCTCACTAATCTGCGTGGCGAGGTCGAGAGCCGTACAATCTATAAGCCCAAGCATAGCACAGCCGTAACGGATATGTTGCTGCACTGGGATGGTGAGCGCATCCTCTTCACGGCAGCCGATGAGCAGGAGCGTTGGGGCGTGTATGAGGTTAAGCGTGACGGCTCAGGTTTCCACCGTGTGATTAACTCTACGGAGCCCGACCTGGAGTTCTTCGATGGTGCCTATATGCCATCGGGACGCATTATTGCAATGAGTAATATTGGTTATCAGGGTGTTCCGTGCGTTAATGGAAGCGATCCTGTAGGTAATATGATATCGTATGAGCCCACGACAGGCGAGATGCGTCGTATGACCTTCGATCAGGATGCTAACTGGCACCCGAGAGTGATGAACAACGGCCGTTTGATGTATGTGCGTTGGGAGTATACAGACCTTACACACTACTACTCACGTTTTGTAATGCACGCTAATCCCGACGGCACCGAGACCAAGGCACTGTATGGTAGTGGCGGTTGGTTTCCCAATTCAATTTTCGATGTGCAGCCCCTGCCCGAAGGAAACAACACCTTTGTTGGTATTATTTCTGGTCACCATGGTGTGGCCCGTTCAGGTCGTCTGATATTGTTCGACCCCTCTATGGGCCGTAAGGAGACCAAGGGTATGATTCAAGAGATGCCCTTCTCGAAGCGCAAGATTGAACCCATCATCAAGGATGAGTTGGTGAACGATGTGTGGCCTCAGTTTGTGAAGCCCTATCCCGTGAGTGACAAGTATTTCCTCGTATCAGCTAAACTTTCACCTGAGTCTTTGTGGGGTATTTATTTGGTCGATGTATACGATAATATGACCCTTATTGCCGAGTTCGAGGGAGAGGGACTTATTAATCCCATCATCGTTAATAAGCGTGTTACTCCTCCTATTATTCCCGACCGCATTAAGCCCGATGAGAAGGAAGCTACTGTATTTATTCAGGATATTTATCAAGGCGAGGGTCTGCCAGGAGTGCCTGTTGGTACGGTTAAAAAATTGCGTGTGTTTGCATACGAATATACATACGTAAATTCAGAGTCGGATCATATTGCACAGGGTATCCAGAGCGGATGGGATATTAAGCGTAATTTGGGCGAAGTGGATGTTGAGCCCGATGGTTCTGCAATGTTTAAGATTCCTGCCAATACTCCCGTATCGTTCCAGCCGTTGGACGAGGAGGGACGCGCCATTCAGTGGATGCGTAGTTGGGTGACAGGTATGCCGGGAGAGGTGCTCTCGTGTGTAGGATGTCACGAGGATCAGAACACATTACCTATGCCCAAGCGAGTGATGGCATCGACGAAGGCTCCTGTTGCGCTGCAGACTCCCGAGGGTGGTGTGCGTTCGTTTACATTCGATTTGGAGGTGCAGCCCATCCTTGACCGCAACTGTGTAGTGTGCCACAATGCTAATGGTGCAAAGCCCGATTTTAGAGGTATTAAGGTTGTGGAGAAGAATGACGATAAGGCAGGTAGCTACAACACGCCTTCGCGTCGTGCCGAGTCAGGTCGTTTGGATTTAACACTTAGTTACTTGAATCTGCATCCCTATGTCAATCGTCAGGGCCCTGAGGCTGATATCTATGTGATGAAACCTTATGAGTATCATGCCTCTACATCGGAGTTGGTGCGTATTCTTAAGGCTGGCCACCACGGTGTTGAACTTTCCGACAAGGAGTGGCGCACGCTCTACAATTGGATTGATTTCAATGCTCCGCATCACGGACGATTTGTCTATAACAAAGTATGGTATAGCCCCTATGACCAGTATGAGCGTCGTATTGAGTTGGCAAACAAATATGGTAATGGCGCCGGCGTAGAGTGGAAACGCGAGCTGGAGGAGTTTGAGCAGTGGCTCAAGGCAAATCCCCAGCCCGAGGCTATTCGCAAGGAGGTGAAAAAGCCTATTTATAAGGAGGTTAAGAGTAAGAAATTCCCATTCTCAGAGACTGAGGCACGCGAGATGGTGGCTCGTTATGGTGCAGAGCGTCGTACGATAGATTTAGGTGGAGGTGTGAAGATGACCTTTGTGAGAATACCCGCAGGTACATTCATTATGGGTAACAATAATCGTGGCTTAGATAATGCACCTGCTGCAGTTGTGAAGATTGACCGTCCATTCTGGATGTCGGAGACCGAGGTGACAAACGAACAGTATAACACTGTAGATCCCTCGCACGATAGTCGCTTTACGGCGCAGTTCTGGAAGGATCACGTAGGGCCTGGTTATGCTGCTAACCGTCCTTCTCAGCCCGTAATCCGCATTTCGTGGAATCAGGCTATGGAGTTCTGCCGTGTGGTGAGCGAGCGAGTGGGTTCAACCATTACCCTACCCACTGAGGCACAGTGGGAGTGGGCTTGCCGTGCTGGTAGTGATTCCGACTTCTGGTATGGAGAATTGAATAGTGACTTTGCTGCGCACGAGAATCTGGCCGATCAGTCGTTGCGTAAGATGGCTGTGTCGGGTGTAGATCCGCAGCCTGTAGCCGAAGATAACTGGGTATATAAGTATTATACCTATATGCCCCGTGAGGATAGCGTAAATGATGGTACGATGACCATAGCCGACGTGGCGCAGTATAAGCCCAACGTGTGGGGTCTGTATGATATGCACGGTAATGTGGCTGAGTTTACCCGATCGACCTATGCACCTTACCCCTATAAGGGTGAGCCCGCAGAGGGTAATGATAAGGTTGTGCGTGGTGGCGCGTGGGATGTTCGTCCGAAGAATTCGACGGCTTACGCCCGTAAGTCGTACCTTGCATGGCAGCCGGGTAATAACGTCGGTTTCCGTGTAGTGATTGAGGAGTAAACTAACCAAATTAATAGAACTATGAGAAAGATTTTATTTGCCGCAATGGCTTTGCTGGTGAGTGTGAGTGCAAGTGCTCAGTTCCAGCGTACGCCCACACCTAATGATAATCTGGTGTCGGTAGAGACAGCGAAAGATGGTAGCGTGACATTCCGTATCTATGCTCCCAATGCAAAACAGGTAGGCCTCTCGGGTGATATTGGTGCTCGTGGTCTGACCTTCACAAAGTCTGACGATGGCGTGTGGAGCGCAACGCTTCCCAAGGTAACTCCTGGTGCTTTCCGTTACACATTTGTTGTTGATGGCATCACAGTGTTTGATCCCAAGTATTCACGTCTGGGTGAGATTCGTCCCGTAGTGGAGATTGCCCCCGAGGGTCAGGATATGTTTTGGGCGATGAAGGATGTGCCCCACGGTGCTGTTGCTCAGGTATATTATAAGTCATCTACGACGGGCACAACTCGCCGTATGCATGTGTGGACACCTGCGGGATACAACGCTTCGACCGATAAGCTGCCCGTGTTGTATCTGATTCACGGCGGTGGCGACAATGACGCTTCATGGCCTGGTGTAGGTCGTGCAGGTAACATTCTGGATAACCTGCTGGCTGAGGGTAAGATGGTGCCTATGGTCGTGGTTATGCCCGATGGCAGCATCTCAACGGATAAGTTCCCCGATGAGCTTACAAAGGATATTATCCCCTACGTTGAGAAGAACTACCGTGTGAAGAGTGACTCTGCAAGCCGTGCTCTGGCAGGTTTGTCGATGGGTGGCTTGGAGACTTTGGATTCATTTATGGCTCACCCCGATATGTTCGGTTATATCAACGTGATGAGCTCGGGTTGGTTTACCAACAACAAGGAGATGTATGAGAAGGGCGAGGCACGCCTCAAGGAGATTGCTACTACGCTGAACAAGACCGCCAAGTTGCTTATCTTCACTCAGGGTGGCGAGGAGGATATCGCCTACGCTAACGGTAAGGCTATGCTGGAGGTGTTCAAGAAGTGTGGTATTAAGTTCGAGTACAGCGAGATGCCTGGTGGTCACACATGGCACGTATGGCGTCACGACCTGCACAACCTGGCTCCGAGATTGTTTAAGTAGTATCTTTACTATATCTGACTTAGTGGTGCATGGCAATTTGTCGTGCGCCACTTGTTTTTACAGGCTTTATATTGTACCTTTGTCGCCCCTATTAAAATTATGCCCTATGAGAGAAGTAAGTCCCAAAGATACAAGCCGTGCATACGCTTTTGAGATGTGGATGCAGGCACCTATGCCCATGGTGACATTCTTTAAGACACTTGAGGTGTCACGCCTTGTGAAGATAAGTCGCAAGAAGGGTTTTAAGTTTAATATGCTTATGTGCTACTGCATAGGTCGTGCGGCGAGCCGTGTGAAGGAGTTTTATATGCTTCCCGTGGGCGATAAGCTGATGCAGTACGATACCATTGCCGTGAATACCATTGTGGCAAATAGTCAGGGTGAGGTTAGTTCGTGCGATCTGCCCTACTGTGACGATTTGCAGCAGTTTAATGCTGATTATATACGCTTTACACGGCAGGTGGCAGAGTCGTGCCAGGATTATGATCTCTCCGAGAAGAGCATGGTTATAGGTACATCGGCACTTGCAAAGTATGAGATTGATGGCGCAGTGGGAATGTATAGCGGAGTATTTAATAACCCATTCCTTATTTGGGGAAAGTATCGCCGTTCGTGGTTCAAGACTTCACTCGTGCTGTCGTTTCAGTTTCACCACACGCAGATGGATGGCGCACACGCTGCATATTTCCTCGATTTATTGCAACGAGAGATAGATGCGCTTAAAATATAAGTTACGATATGTCATTTGTCGTGGTGAGCGACAATGAGTCGGCGGCCATGTCGGGCACGGCAACAAACATATCACGATCCGAGGGCCACTCCTCGACGCGGGTCATTGCGTCACGAATCATGCGACCAATGGAGTTGGTGAACGTAGCGCCACGGTAGTTGCTCGTATTGGTGAAGAAGACATACGAAATGCCATTCTCGCGATAATCAATATAGGCACACGTTCCCGACATCGTACCTGTACGGATGAGTGAGCCGTTGCTGGCAGTGTAACGTGCCCAGCCCAATGCGTAGTCACCCTTGCGCTGTATATCTCGCATAGCGGCAACACTCTCGGCCGAAAGAACATCGGGTACGGTGGGCTTGCCGTCAATCGAGGCTACCAATCGCATCATCTCGGCGGGTGAAGCAACCCACGCACCTGCGCCCTGCAGACCTGTGATATTATTGCCTCCATATTCGCGCAGACGCATTACGCCAGAGCCGTCGTAAGACTCGATGCGTTCCTCGTCGTGACCATAGTATTTAACTTCGTTGGGGAAACGATCCTGATAGTAGTTACGGGCAATGTGCATATCGTAGCACCCAGCTGGCCACAAGACGTGCTCTTGCAGATACTCCTCATAACTTATACCCGACACCTGCTCAATTACGCGCGAGAGTACCAGATAACCCACATTTGAGTATTGAGCCGAGCCTCCGGGTGCGCCACGCAGACGCAGTCCTAGCTGAAAGGATATAATCTCATCAGCCGTGGGTGTTGTAGCCAACTCCTCCCAGCGCATTACGTCAGTAATACGGAACATAGGGTCGCCCATACGACGGCTGAAACCCGATGTGTGGTTTAGTAATTGTCGTACGGTGATGTTGTGAGCTCGTTTGTCCTTTATTTCTGTGAAGTGATTGAGAATGCCCTCCGGGCCAAATACCTTGCTCTCAAGCGTAAGCAGACCTTCGTCGCATAGCTTCATAATACCAACGGCGGTGATAAGTTTCGATGCCGAAGCCATGCGGTAGATATCTCCTGCCTCTGCCTGACGCTCCATCTCCATGTCGGCCCAACCGAAACCCTTGCAATAGATTAGTTGCTCGTTACGCATAACGGCCAACGAGGCGCCTTTGATGGCGTTGCGAGTCATCCATCGTTCGATGTATTGCTCCATACGCTTTGTCGTGGGTAAATCGGAGAATGAGTTTTTCAGCGAATCATTCAGGTGGTAACCCTGTTCCTCTTGCTCGAAGGCTATTTCAATGGGTTCTGAGCTAATCAGTCGGTGCAGGAAAATGACACCGCCGATAAGTAACACAGTTAAAACCATTAATATAGTGCGTCGCATAGAGATATATAAAAGTGATTCGTTTTTACTAACGCAAAAGTAGTGATTATATTGCATTTATACAACTCATTGGCAAATTGCATCGTACTAAAATTATGTTATTTGATTAATTTTACGTACATTTATATGAGAAATATTTACTGACGATGAGAAAAATCATATTATTCTTTATATACATACACTTTTTCGTGTTCGGTGCTATGGCGCAAAGCGATAGTCTTGATCTTGCCACTCTAAAAGAGGAGATTAAGCGTGAAGTGATAGCCGAACTACGTAATGAGGTAGGCATCGAGCGTGAAGAGAAGACTTTGCGAGATACTCGTGTGAAACTCTACGGCTTTGTACGTAATTATATCTCATACGACACACGCGAAACAATAACCCTTGCGGGTGGCATATACAACATAATGCCAAAAGATGTGGAACTTAATGCCGCAGGCGAGGATTTGAATGCTGTTCCCAAAACCATTTTTATTGCCTTCTCATCGCGTTTGGGTCTTGATATAGATGGCCCGACAATTTTTGGCGCGCAGTCGTCGGCAAAACTTGAAGCCGATTTTGTGGGCTTTTCAACAAATAATATGGTCTTTCGTGTGCGCCACGCTTATGCACAGTTGGCGTGGCGGAAGAGCACCCTTATCGTAGGTCAGACGTGGCACCCCTCGTTTCAGGTTAAGCCCACCATCTCGGGTTATGGCGCAGGAGCACCCTTTTCCACTTCGTCGCGTATGCCACAGATTCTCTTCAACCAGCGAATGGGAAATTGGCATCTGTTGCTATCGGCCATATTTCAACACAATGACTCTTCGTATGGTCCCGATGGCAAGACTTACGACTATGCCCGCTGGAACCTTTGGCCCGAGGGTTATGCATCGATTAAGCGTGAGGGCGAGCAGTTGACCTTTGGTGCAGGTGTGTCGGTCCTATCGCTTATGCCGCGTCGCACAAGCATTGCTCATAGGGAGATTACTGCCGCTGATGGCACGACAACGATTGTGCCTATGGAGGTGCGTGTACGAGATAGAGTGTTGGGCGTTACGCCTGAGATTTTTGCCGACTATAAGGTGGATAAGTTCAACCTCAAAGGTAAGGTTGTATATGCTCAAAATGCATCCCACTTACAGATGTCGAGTGGTTTCGGTGCAACAGCCTACGACCCAGCAACAGGTAGTTATGAGTATGCCCCACTGCGTTCGCTCACTACGTGGATAAATGCCACTTATGGCCAGAGACTAGTTGGCGGTGTGTTGTTGGGCTATATCGACAATATGGGTGCGAAGAAGGATTTTCTCTCGACCGACGACTTTTGGATGTTTGGCGCAAAGAATGCCGACTACATCTACCGCATAGCCCCATCGTTGACCTACTATATGAAGAATCTAGATGTTGCTATTGAGGGTGACTACACCGTCGTAGGATATGGTGATTTGGCACTCAATGGTCGTACGAAGGCTACACGCAATGTGGCTAACAAACGTATATGTCTAATGCTTCGATATAGATTCTAATCGGCTACTTGATAAATTTACGCGCTAAATATCTGCGCATTGGCTCATCATATAGCTTAAGACAAGCGTAGGCAAGTACAATGCTTGCCGCAATGACCGTTACAGAGGGTGCGAGGGTCTGAGATAGCGTGTAACGATGATGCTCAATCAACCACTTATAGAATAGGTACATCAGCGGATAGTGTACGATATAGAGCGGATAGGACAATTCACCTAGCGTGTGACTAATCTTCTCAGTTAAACCTCTACTGCTACCCGATGCCGCCAACCATACGATAGCGGGAAATAGGAAAGCAATGCATACAACCTCATAGAGTGAATTAAGGCTAATGTTCCCATTTGTTGGAATGTATGGCACGGCAAAGATAGCTATAAGCATAGCGCTGCATACCCAGAATGCCCATTTCACCCTGTAGGGTTTGAACGTGCGAGCGAGCAACATACCCACCGTCATCGGAAATAGCATACGCACCATACCACCCCAGAAGTTAATCTTGTCGATGGTCCAGCCTATGCCTACACTGTCATAACCCGATAGGTCGAATACAAAAATCCACGTGTGAAGAGCACCCAAAATTAGGCATAACGCAGCAAGGGCTTTGGTTGGCAAACGACGGATAAAGAGTGCGTAGATGATATTTCCTATATACTCAAAAAAGAGCGACCACTGCGGACCATTTAAGGGGAACATCTCTCCATTGCCTCGTATCTCGTATTTGGCGCTGGGCAGGGCTGGAATCATCAGAAAGGTATGCAGCATAGCCACCAATGTCCACCCAATGGGTGTTGCCTCTCCACTCCATTGCTCGCTGCCTCCAATTAGGAATGTAGCCGCACCGATAATAGTACCCATTATAAGCATAGGATGCAGGCGTATGAGGCGACGCTTGAAGAAGGCTCCGAGGCTCATACTCTTCCAACGCTCGTCGTAGGCGTAGCTAATCACAAATCCCGACAAGATAAAGAAGAAATCAACGGCTATATGGCCGTGATTAAATGTGGTAATCAGGCCACTACCCTCTCCGTTGGTGGTTTGGGCAAAAGCAAAGCCTTCGAATATGTGATATATCACGACTAGGAGTGCCGCCACACCTCGCAATCCATCCAGTAGTGGATAGTGCGGTTTAGAGTCTGTAAATGCGGTTGTGGAAATCGTGTTGTTTGTCATACATTATTATTTATCTACAAATATCGCCAAAATTATTGATATTCAAAATATGATTACTAATTTTGTCACCTCTTAATTTGGATGATTATTAACCTGTAAATATCAGACTTATATCAATGAAGAAATTTCTTTTCTTGCTGTTTGCCATTCTAGCATTGGTCGCTTGTTCCGATGACGGCATCGATCAGATTACCATCGATACAACGTTGGCTAACTTCGCAACTGCTGGTGGCTCTACCTCAATAACTTTCGCATCATCTGGTGCGTGGACGGCAGAGGTTGTTAATAGCGGCGCCAGTGCGTGGTGCAGTGTATCTCCCGCAAGCGGTAACACAGGAAATGCAGAAATTCGCATTACAGCAACTGCTAACACTACCACCGACGACCGTACTGCAACTGTTGTTATCAAAACAGGAACTGTCGAAAAGAGTATTGCTGTATCCCAAAAGCAGAAAGATGCGCTTAATGTATCCTCTTCCGCATTTGAGTTTTCAGCCGAAGGTGGCGAATTCGAGATTGAGGTTGGTCATAATATCGACTTTGATATCGAGATTGATGGCGATTGGATTACCCTGATGCAGCCCCGTTCGCTCGAAACGAGCACACTTAAGTTTGTAGTAGCTGAAAATACAGCCAGCCAAGCACGTGAGGGTTCCGTAATCCTAACTTCGGCAGATGATACTCTTTCGCAGACAATATCTGTAACGCAGGAGGCTCTCCGATATGAAATTATTTACACCTCAAGTGATGGAAGAGTTGTAACGCCATATCAGAGAGATGTGTTTGGTGCAAATATTGTTTCCAATGTTTATGAGAACGGCAAGGGTGTAATCACTTTTGATGGACCAATTACTTCGATTGGAGATAGAGCATTTTATGATCGCACCAGTTTGACGAGTGTTATTATTCCAGATAGAGTTCTTTCGATTGGAAATAACGCTTTCGAAAACTGCAGTAATTTGAATAGTGCTATAATCGGTGATGGTGTTACAGTAATTGGAGATTTAGCATTCTTAGATTGTTATAGATTGACAAGTGTTACTATTCCAGGTAGTGTTGCTGAGATTGGCGATGAGGCATTCTTAGATTGTATTTAGAAGCCCAAAACAACCAAAAACAACCAGAAATAATCATTTGTAAACCTTTAATTATCAATACATTCTAAAATTTAACACATTCAGGCTGCTTTTTGATGGTTCCCAAATTTCCACATATTTATGAGACATATTTCTGACGTGGAGAATTTGCGGAGCTTATTTTTTGTCATTTCGTGTAGATAGTTGACAAGGGTTTACATCCGTTTACAGCGAGCGACAAATTCCGCCCCGATATGTGATGATAGTCACATCGTGTAGAAAG